>NZ_CALGVK010000014.1:0-6402 GCF_937930195.1 uncultured Empedobacter sp. | reverse complement strand
CATCCACTATATAAGATCTATTTATTCTATCATAAATATAGCTTGTTGTAGCATTAGCATTTTTATAAACACTTCCATCATGAGTAAATTTCGTAGGATCTAAAGTAGAATTTTGCAAATAAAACTCCTCTTGTATTTCATCTAAATCTGCAGGGTTTTCTAAAAATAAGTCATCATTGAAATTATAATCCAAACACTTATTTATTTCTACTTTATACACGATTGGTTGTGCAACGACAATACTCAGTAAACTAGATAGAAAAACAATATAATAAGTGATATGATTCATATTTTTTTTACTTATCATAAATCTACAAAAATATAATAACAAAAAAGCCACTTCTTTCGAAGTGGCTTAATAACTATTGAGGATATTTGATTCTATTATTTAGCGAAAAATAATTTAGAATCAATTTCATCGCCATTGCTTAATTTAGATACAGCATCGTTATAGTTAACACCATTTAATGATGGCTGCGTTATTGGATAACGAACACGAGCTGGTAAATCTTTAGCAACTACATTTCCAGACATTAATGGCGTAAATGTATATGTTGCTCCATTATTATCAACTGCAGATTGTCCTGGTAATAATAAAACTCCTCCATTAGGATATCCTGTTCTACGATATTCATTCCAAGCTTCAGCTCCTTGCATAAATAATGCAAGATACTTTTGAGTAATTACATTTTCTTGATTAGCTGCAGGTAAAGCATTTACATAAGCTGTTGCTTTTGCTGCATCTACTCCCCATTTATCCATAGAAGCTTGAACTCCTGCTTTATAATGGTTTGCATCCCATCCATTTAATTCTGACAAAATAAACTCAACTTCTGCATATTCCATTAATACTTCTGCATAAGTAGGTGTCATTACATTTTTAGATGCAAATGAAAGTGTTGCTGTCTCATTATTAAGCGATAACATATTATCTGGCAAACCATAAGGCATACCTTGATATTTTGTTAAGTCATCAGAATCTGAATAAGAAGCTGGGTAAACTTCAGATTTTTTCAAACCTGTTGGAGCTGCATAAGCTTGTAAACGAGGATCTACTCCATAATTCTTAGTAGATTCTCCTTTTAATAAATTAACAAACTGTTTGTTCATTGCGAAATCCGTACGCATACTTCCTGTAAAGAAAGTTGCCCAGAATGGCGAACCTTCTGCCTGTGAGTTTCCAAATGCTTGTGCAGCGTTATCATCATTCGATGTAAATACTCCTTTTGCTATTGCATCAGTAATATGTGCATTCGCTGAAGGCAATTTAGCTTTAACTCGGTTAGCAATTCTTAAACGTAATGAGTTCGCAAATTTCTGCCATTTTGCTACATCACCTCCATAAATATTATCTCCAGCTGTAAATCCTGATTCTGCAAGATTTAATTGCTCAGCCGCTTCTTTTAACTCTTTTAAAAGATCTTCATAGATTACTTGTTGAGAAACATATTTTGGTGTTGCGAAATCATCAATTTGTAATGCTTGAAAATCTGCATTTTTATTTCCATAAGACCAATAAGGTACATCTCCATAACTAGAGACTAATTGATCAAATGTGTAAGCCAACATGATTCTAGAAATAGCAATTTGATTATCTAAATCTCCATACTGCCCCATTTGAGACGAAGTTACAGGATCAGTACATTTATCAATGATATCTTTAAAATTATTTGCCGATCTAAAGAAATAAATCCATGCATTTGTAGTCTGATTGTCACGATACTGATACTTATCTTCTTCAGTATAGTTAATTTGTGCAGTATATTGCATCCAAGGCAATGTCATACGAGCAGACCACCAACCATCACGTGATGTTTGCATTAAGTATCTTGTAGCTCCATTAAAAATTGTATAAGTTGGTACAATTTCAGGGCTATTAGGGTTTTCATTAAGTTCTGCCAATCCAGTATCACAAGAAGTAAACATAGCTGTAGAACCTAATAAAGTAGCCATTAACAAATATTTTCCTATATTTTTTTTCATAACTCTTTAAAATTAAAATTGTAATTTAAGATTCATACCAAATGATCTTGTTGAAGGTAAAGAACCTCCTTCTAAACCTTGTACATTACCAGAACCACCAGTTGCTACTTCTGGATCAAAATCTTTGTTATCTAATCCCCATGTTGCAAGGTTTCTACCGAAAGCAGAAACAATTACATTAGAGAATGGTCCAGCCCATTTTTTAGGGAAAGTATACGATAAAGTTACTTCACGTAATTTGATGTAATCTGAATCAAATACATTTTGAGAAGTTGGTCCTGAATAATAATTTCCATAGTATGCAGAAGCGTCAACTACTTTTGTATTTTCTGCTGTGTTAGTTACAGTATAAGTTCCGTCTCCGTTTGATTTTACTGACCCTGTAACCCCTTGAGAAATTACACCATTCTCACGAACTCCGTTTGCTGCAGTATCGTCAAGCATACCAGAATACATACCCCACATATTTGTTAATGCAAAATATTTACCTCCTTTTTGTACATCAATTAAAGCCGATAATGACACATTTTTGTATGAAAAAGTGTTACGGAATCCCATGTTATAATCTGGTAAAACAGAACCTAAGTTCTTCACAGCAGATGATACATACAGTCCGTTTGCACCTACTACTTTATTTCCTTGATCATCGTAAATAAAATCAGTACCTCTAATCTGTCCATATTTTGAACCTAACATTGCATAAACTCCTGCTTTAAATGGTGCTGAAGCTAAAGTAATTGATTGTAAATCTCCATATAACTCAACAATTTCATTGTCGTTTTTAGCAAAGTTCCATGCAAAATCCCAAGAAAATTCTTCTGTTTGAATTGGAGTAATTCTTACCATTGCCTCAATCCCTTTATTTTCCATCACCCCTGCATTGTACCATTTTGCTGTAAATCCTGTTTCAGCTCCAGTTGTATTTTGTACAATAAGATCATTTGTTTTTTGTTGGTAATAAGTTACATCAAAACCAAATCTATTTTTAAAGAATTGCATTTCTAAACCTACTTCCCAAGAGTCAATCATCTCTGGCTTCAAGTTTCTATTTGCCTTAGCAGCTGGTAATAAATAATACGGATCTCCTAAATTAGTTGTTCCTGTGAACGTTGAATTTGCGTAAGTATCAATTAAATTGTATGGATCTGTATCATTTGCAACACGAGACCACCCTCCACGGATCTTACCAAAAGTCAACCAATCTTGTTTGATTAAGTTTGAGAAAACGAATGCTCCAGATACTGAAGGATAAAAATATGAATTATTATTTTCTGGTAACGTAGAAGACCAGTCATTACGAGCTGTAAGATCTAAGTAAAATAAATCATAGAATCCAAAAGACGCTCCTGCGAATACAGAGTTAACTCTTTTCTTAGATCTATAGTTAGAAACCGTTGGCGATGCCATTGAGTTAGATAAAGAATACAAGTTAGGCACTACTAATCCTCCAGAAGTTCCAGCGTTAACGTTTGATCTTGATTCGTGACGTCTATTTACCCCTGCAAAAGCATTTAAGCTAAAGTCAGTCCATTTTTTCTCAAAGTTTAAACGTCCTTCATAGTTCATCTCTGTAAATTGACGAGTGTATAAAGTATATCCTGAAGTCGCTTGAGAACCAATTGCTACTCTTTCCTGAATTTGTAAATTGTAATGATCGCCGTAGATTGCACCTGTTGCATATAAACCTGGTAAGATATCATATCTTAATTTTACATTTCCATAGAAACGATCACGTCTATCATCTGATGTATTTTCATTAACAATCCAATATGGATTATCAGAATACAATGGTGTAGCATTATTCCAAGCCGTTCTATTCCAAGACAATTGCTCTCCTTTACTATTTTTATAATTTTTTAAAGCAGAAAAATCTAATGAACGTTGCCCCCATTGATAAAATTTCTGAATTACAGAATTATCTCCATATCCGAACTCAGGACGATTAAATCCATCTGTTCTAACATAGTTCATATCTCCAGAAACCTGAAATTTATCTCCAAATTTATTGTCAACACCTAAATTAACAGTCGTTCTTTTCAAAGAAGAATTAGGAATAATTCCTGATTGATTTACATTCGAAATAGCTAATTTAGCATTTGTGTTCTCATAAGATTTAGAGAATGTTGCTGAATTTGTATAAGTAATTCCTGTGTTATAGAAAGAGTCAACATCATGTTTAGGTGATTTCCACTCTCTTTCAACCATATAATTCGTTGGATCTTCTGGGTTAAAAGCATTCCAATGCAACACCTTCTGACCATTGTATTTTGGTCCCCAAGATTCATCCATTTGATATTCAACAATATTATATTGTTTTCCATCTACCGTAATTGTACTAAAATCATCTTTAGATCCACCTCCGTACAATTTCTGAAGTTTTGGACTAATTGCCACTTGATCAAAAGAAACTCCTGTGTTAATAGTAATTTCATCACGACCTTTTTTACCTTTTTTAGTCGTAATCATAATTACACCATTCGCTCCTCTAGACCCATATAAAGCAGATGCAGGCCCTCCTTTTAATACGTTGATAGATTCTACATCATCAGGATTCATATCAAATGCTCCATCACCATAATCGCGACCTCCACTTCCACTTGAGGCACCAGATCCATTAACATTGTTATTACTCATAGGAATACCATCAATAACAATCAATGGTCTATTCTCTCCAGTAATAGAACGTAAACCGCGAAGAACAATACGTGTAGATCCTCCTAAGTTACCTGAGTTATTCGAGATCGATAAACCTGCTACATTCCCAGATAAAGAATTTAAAGGATTATTTCCTCTGGCCGCAGCAATAACATCACCTTTCACTTCTTGAGAGGCATACCCTAATGATTTTTTCTCACGCGTTATACCTAATGCTGTTACAACCGCTCCTTCTAATTCTACTGTTTCAGATGGTTTTAAACTAACATTATATTCAGATCCTGCTCCAACCGCAAATGTTTGAGTTGGCAATCCTACCGCTTCTACTGTAACCAAATCTCCTTGTTTAGCTTCGATACTAAACACTCCATTCTCATCAGTATAAGCCTCCTTCCCTGATGTTGTTTTTACAACTGCATCAGCAACTGGAAAACCATCTGGATCAGTTACAGTACCTGTAACTGTCTTTTCTTGTGCATATAACGAAGCTCCTAAAAGAAGACCTCCCAATACAAACAAGTTTTTTAAATTTCTCCTCATTTGTTAAAACATTTTTAAAACTTCTATAAACTTAAGATTTCTATAACATTTACAAAACTTTTTTTCAATAATTTCTGTTAAATTTGCTAAAAAAATAAAAAATTGGATAAAGTTTTATCAAATCACGAACACGAGATTGGTTGTGACGAAGCAGGAAGAGGTTGTTTGAGTGGTCCAGTTGTAGCAGCTGCTGTAATATTAGGAGAAGATTTTGATAATGAAACCATTAATGATTCAAAAAAATTATCAGAAAAAAAAAGAAACTCTTTAAGAACATTTATAGAAGAAAATGCTAAATATTGGGCAATTGGAATTGTTTGGCCGAATGAAATTGATGAGATAAATATTTTGAATGCAAGTTTTTTAGCTATGCATCGTGCTATAGACCAATTAGATTGCCGAAAAGATTTTATTATCGTTGATGGGAATCGTTTCAATAAATACAATGATGTTCCGCATGAATGTATTGTAAAAGGAGATGCTAAGTATATGAATATTGCAGCAGCTTCTATATTAGCAAAAACGTATCGAGATGAATACATGGAAAAAATTCACAATGAATTTCCGATGTATGATTGGAAAAAAAACAAAGGATATCCAACTAAAGCGCATCGTTTAGCGATAAAAGAGTTTGGTCCTACACCGTATCATCGGATGTCTTTTAAATTATTACCCGATCAATTGAGTTTAGATTTATAAAAAATTAAAAAAGGATACAATAAATTGTATCCTTTTTTAATGTGCTTCAAATAGTATCTATTTTCTTGTTACTTTTTGTGTGTAACTTCTTTTATCTGTCTGTATATTCAATAAATAAATTCCTTTTGGATAAGATTCTAAATTAATTTTAATTTCTTTTTTATCTAATTTATTTTTACCAACTAATAATTTTCCATTCATATCATAAACTTGATAGCTTACAATATTTTCTTTCGTTGTAATATTTACAAAATCTGTTGTTGGATTAGGGAATATCTTAAATTCGAGATTGTTAATATCTGCAAGTCCTAAAGTATTACAATTAATAGAGGCAGCCCATCCTTTTAGTTCTAATCCAGGATCTGAAACGAAACGAACTGTAATAGCTCCAGAATTATCTGTTGAAACAAATGGTCCAGGAATCTGATTACCATTTAGTTTATTCCCATTTTCAAATAATTTACCTGAGCTGGTTCCAATTCCATTGTATATACTCATATACTCATAAATTTCATCACCTGCTGG
>NZ_CALGVK010000013.1:0-6833 GCF_937930195.1 uncultured Empedobacter sp. | reverse complement strand
AAATGTCATTTACAACGTGATCCTTCGAATGCGATTCGTGTCGAAGCAAAACGTTTTGCATTAGAACATAACTTAGATTTCTTCGATCTAAAAAATCAAGAAGGTTTATTGAGAACGCTGATGATCAGAACTTCTCAAAATGGGCAAGTAATGGCTTTAGTTCAATTTTTCCGCGAAGAAAAAGAAAATCGTGAAGCTTTCTTACAAAACTTAAAAGATAAATTTCCAGAAATTACCTCTTTATTGTATGCGATTAATCCAAAGCAAAACGATTCTGTTTATGATTTAGACATCGAAGTTTTTGCTGGTGAGGATCATATTATGGAAAAGATGGAAGATTTAAATTTCAAAATTGGTCCGAAATCTTTTTATCAAACAAATCCAGAACAAGCATACGAATTATACAAATTAACACGTGATTTTGCTGGTTTAACAGGAAACGAATTAGTGTACGATTTATATACAGGAACAGGAACAATTGCACAATTCGTTTCGAAAAATGCAAAAAAAGTAGTGGGTGTAGAATCAGTTCAAGAAGCAATTGATGCGGCGAAAGCAGCAGCTAAATTCAATGGTATTGAAAATTGTGATTTCTATTGTGGTGATATGAAAGATGTCTTAAATCAAGATTTCATCAACGAACATGGAATTCCAGATGTTTTGATTACTGATCCTCCTCGTGATGGAATGCATAAAAAAGTGGTTGAAAATATTTTATTCATGAATCCAAAACGTATTGTTTATGTTTCTTGTAACTCTGCAACACAAGCAAGAGATTTAGAATTGATGAAAGATCAATATAAAATTGTTAAAGTTCAGCCAGTTGATATGTTTCCACAAACACATCATGTAGAAAATATTGTACTTTTAGAACGAATTTAAAATTCAATTCTTGAAAATGAAAAAGTTTCAATCTATTTTAACCATTTCAATCCTCTCTATTTTAACAAGTTTTGTTATCTATAGTTGCGAAGATGATGATATTTGTACAGATGAAGGCGAAGTGCCACGTATGGTTGTAGACATGTATTACAACATTGATAAAACAACAAAATTAGAAGATACAATTTTCTATTGGGCCTATGTTTTAAAAGATTCTATTCCTACAGGAACAAGCAAAGACACTCTATTAATTGATCAAGGTTCTGTCAATATGAAATCGAGTTTTGCTACGCCAATTCGTCAGAATAAGCAAAAAGAAATTTATTATACTGTTGCGCAAGGAAAAGATAGAGAAGTTAAAGATCCTATTACGGGGCAAGTTATTGAAACAATTAAAGCAAAACGAGATCGTTTGGTTTTAACTTACGATACAATTGGAAATGCTTATACGTCTAAAGCATGCGGTTTTGGATTAACTTTTCAAGGAGTTAATGTAAAATTGGTAACCAAAAGTGAAAGTAGCGCTGGAAATTGGATTAAAGGAATAGAAACTGTAAATACTGAAATAAAAGATGGTTCGACAACTATTATTAAGCTTTTTGCTGACGAGCGCAACTAATTTTGCTTTTGCGCAAATAAATAAAACTGACTCAACAAAAGTAACAGTCACGGATTCTATTCCAAAGAAAAAGAACCATGATATTTTTATTGGTGTAGATGTTTTTAATCCTATTGTAGCAGCTTTTAGCGATAAAAAAGGTGTTAGCGCTTTTGCTTCATACCAAATTAATAATAAGTGGCACGCAGTTATAGAAGCTGGTTTTGAGAAAAATAATTTCAATGAAATCAATTGGGATGTAGATGTTGATGGAATTTTTGCGAAAGTTGGTGCAAATTGGTTTGTGACACAAGATGTCGACAATCAATCGAACGGAATTTACATTGGTGGACGTATTGCTTATTCACATTATTCGCAAACAATTAACAGCTATGCGATTCGTGATCTGCAATCAAATGAAATTATTGATACCGGAAGTTTGCCTAAAGCAAATGTAAGTAGTTATTGGATAGAAGCTGTTGTTGGTGGACGTGTAGAGATTTTTAAGAACTTTTATGGTGAATTATCTTTGCACCCTGCAGCGTATATAGGAGGAAAAAAAGATCAAGGAATTGATCCTTTGGTTATTCCTGGTTACGGGAAATATAGCGGACCGTTTAATATGCCAGTTTTTTGGGGAATTGCTTATAAGATAAGGTAAATTACTATTTATATACGAAAAAAAGGAACTCTAATTGAGTTCCTTTTTTAGTTTTGAGAAGATTTCAGATTAATCAAAAACCTTTGCTCCTTTTACTTTTTGATTCGTTAAAGCAATATCCAAAACTTCTTTCATTTCTTTGACGAAATGGAAAGTCATTCCTTTTACGTATTCCGCTTTAATTTCTTCAATATCTTTTCGGTTGTCTTCGCACAAAATAATTTCTTTGATATTTGCACGTTTTGCCGCTAAAATTTTTTCTTTAATTCCACCAACTGGTAACACCTTTCCACGAAGTGTAATCTCACCTGTCATTGCTAATTTCGCTTTCACTTTTCGTTGTGTAAAAGATGAAACTAAAGAAGTCAACATCGTAATTCCGGCAGATGGTCCATCTTTTGGCGTTGCTCCTTCTGGAACGTGAATATGCACTTTATAATTTTCGAAAACTTCTGGTTTAATACCTAATTCATCTGCATGCGATTTGATATATTCTAATGCAATTGTTGCAGATTCCTTCATCACAGTTCCTAAATTACCTGTAATAGAAAGTCCACCATTTTTCGCTTTCGATAAAATTGATTCGATAAATAAAATATCTCCACCAACACTTGTCCAAGCTAAACCTACGACAACTCCAGGAACTTCATTATTCTCATATTGATCTGGCGTGATAGAAGGTCCTAAAATTTTAGAAATATCTTCGATTGAATATTTAGCATCAAATTCTTCTTCCAACGCAATGTGTTTTGCAGCTGAACGAACCAATTTAGCAACTTTCTGATTCAATTTACGAACTCCAGATTCGCGTGTATAACCGGTGATTAAATATTCGATTTCTTTTTTTCCTAAAACAACATCTTTCTCTTTCAAACCATGATCTAACAATTGTTTTGGTAAAAGGTGACGTTTTACAATCTCTGTTTTCTCTTCGATGGTGTAACCTGCGATATTAATCATCTCCATACGATCACGTAAAGGACTTGGAATATCTCCAACATTATTTGCTGTCGCGATGAAAAACACTTTAGATAAATCGTAACCAATTTCTAAGAAATTATCATAAAAATTCGAGTTTTGTTCTGGATCTAAAACCTCTAACATTGCTGACGAAGGATCTCCATGTGCACTTGCCGTCATTTTATCAATCTCATCTAATACAAAAACAGGATTAGATGATTCAGATTTTTTGATCGATTGCAAAATACGTCCTGGCATAGCTCCGATATATGTTTTGCGATGTCCGCGAATCTCCGATTCATCATGCAAACCACCCAACGACATTCGTACATATTTACGACCAATCGCATCAGAAATAGAACGTCCTAACGAAGTTTTACCAACACCTGGAGGTCCATATAAACAAAGAATTGGCGAACGCATATCTCCTTTCAATTTCAATACGGCAAGATGTTCTAAAATACGCTCTTTTACATCTTCTAACCCATAATGATCGTGATCTAAGATTTTCTTCGCATGTTTAATATCAAAGTTATCTTTTGTCAACGTATTCCATGGTAAATCCAACATAAATTCAAGGTAATTACGCTGAATATTATGTTCTGGCATTTGTGGATTAAGGCGAGAAAGACGATTAATTTCTTTATCAAAATGGTTTGCTACATCTTCGCTCCAACTCTTTTTTAGAGCTCGTTTGCGCATGTCATTGATTTCTTCTTCCGTCGTGTTTCCTCCTAATTCTTCTTGAATCGACTTGATTTGTTGATTTAAGAAATATTCTTTTTGTTGTTGATCTAATTCTTTGCGAACTTTATTCTGAATCGTATTCTTCAACTCCAATTTCTGAAGCTCAACATTCATAAAACGCATCACTTCCATTGCGCGAAGTTTCATATCAGAAATTTCTAATAACAACTGTTTTTCATCTAAACTCAATGTTAAGTTAGACGCCACAAAATTGATTAAAAATGTATTACTTTCAATACTTTTTATCGCACCTGCAGCTTCAGAAGGTAACATTGGATTTTCTTCTACAATCTGAAAAGCTAAATCACGAATTGACTCAATAATTATTGGGTATTCTTTGTTTCGAGAAGTCGGAACTTTTTCATTCAAAGTCTCTACTTCAGCTTTAAAATAAGGATCGTCTGTAACAAACTCTTTCACTCTAAAGCGTTTCATTCCTTGTAATATCACCGTGATGTTTCCATCTGGTAATTTTATCATTCGCATAATTTTCGCTACAGTTCCTACTGTATATAAATCGTCTTGTGTAGGATCTTCCACAGCAATTTCTTTCTGCGAAAGCACTCCAATAATGCGATCTTCTTTGTAAGCTTGTGTTAAAAGCTGTATAGATTTATCTCTACCTGCTGTAATTGGCGCAACAACACCAGGAAATAAGACAGTGTTTCTTAACGATAAAATAGGCAATACCGAAGAAATATCTTGCTTATTTAGCTTACTTTCTTCGTCTTTACTCATCAAAGGAATTAATTCTATTTCTTCTTCCATTACTTGTGCTAATGACAAATTGTCTATGTTCATAATTTTTTTGTACGTTCAAAGTGTCAGTAAAACTATTTTTAACTGACGTTGACTTTTCTTATAATCCGAAAAACCACATAATAGTTCTTGATTAAAGCGTTTAGAAAAGTGAGTATAAATAAGTCAAACGTTATGCCAATAAAATATATTGTCAGTTTTTCAATAAAGGTTTTGAATGAGAATAAATAGTTATTTTCACAAAAGATAAATTTTATTCATAGTTTTAAAATCAATTACACAATTAAAATCAATGATAAAATATTACATATTCTTCATACTATTTATTTTAGGTTATACTACCATTTTTTCTCAATGGTCTGGCTTTTCACCAATTTCAGAAACCTACTCTTCTAATGGAATATATAAGTTAAAATCTATTTCATATGATGATTTTATACCTAATTTAAAAGGTGAATCAATTATATTTTTTAATCGAGAACGTGATAGTTTGAGACAAAATAAGGTATATTATAAACTAAATAGATCATTTGATTTAGATGAAAATTTTCCTTTCTTTCTTGCAATAAGTAATGATGGGAGAAAAATAATCTATTTTACAAATTATATAAACAGCCAAAATATAGAGGAAAGAAATGTGACTTATTATATTGATGGAAAAATAGCTAAAACTTATTCCTCTGAAGAGTTTACCAATTGTGATAAAAACAAAGAGAAATGCAGACTATTTTATGAAACCGAAAATAGAAATTTGTTCGAAAACTATACCTCTACCTACAAAGAGTACAATAGATCTTTATCAGAGAAAGATGTTTTTTTAACTAAAAATTTCATCTTCAATAAAAATGATACTATTTACCTTATAGATAACAGAAAACAAGTTACACTTTTTGATTTAGACAAAGGAGAAATAATCAAATCTAACATTGATTTTGACTCTATTTACACTACTATAAAAAATATTGAAACTATTAAAAGCAAAATTACAAGTTATGAATACCCATATAAATATATAATAGATGTCAAAAACTCTCTTACTAATGAAAAAATATCAGAAAGTATTAGTAAACTATCTAACTTAAAATTTATTCCGCTTGAGGATTCAACTTATAATAAATACAAACTACATAGAATAGATTTAAGCGGATATCTAAACCGAAATGGAAAATTTGAAATCCAAAATTTAAAAACAGATTCTATCTTTAATAAACAACAAATTGAAAACTATCTTTTAAATTCAACTTTTGAAACTGATTTTATTCCAAAAGAAGTTGACAAAATATATATCACAAATTTCTTTGGTGGCTACAGAAATTATGATGATAAAATTGCTGAATTAGAAACAATAAAAGATAAAGAAAAAAGAAGAATTGAAAGAGAAAAAAGACTTACTTTAGAAAAAATTGATAATATATACATTCCAAAAAATTTATATGAATCATTAACAGAATTAGATAAAATATTAGATTTCGAAGCTAAAAAAGAACTGAAAGAATCAACAGATACTTTTATGTTTAATTCTCACATGGGTGGTTTGGGTATGTGGATAAGAAACAAGTGGGGAATTAATGGTGGTTCTAGATTATCGAAATATTTTAATGATAGAAATACTGGAAAACAAATGTTTGGAAACGATGTAATTTCTGGCTTAATAATAAAACAATATATCTTATGGTTAAAAGGTGATAAAACGTCATGGAAAAAATGGGAGGAAGAAAATCCAGTGAAATAAAAAAATCGGGATTTACCCGATTTTAGATTTTGCGATTACTTTGCGATATAATTCTTCATATTGTGGAAGAATATTCGTTTTATCAAATCGTATAGCTTGTTCTTTTGCCTGATGACTAAATTCTGCCAAACGCTTTTCGTCCTCTAAAATATAGATTGCTTTTTGAGCCATCATTTCTACATCTCCAACAGGACAAACAAAACCAGTTACACCATCTATGTTTACTTCCGGAATTCCTCCTGCATTCGACGAAATAACAGGCACACTTGCTGCCATTGCTTCTAACGCTGCCAAGCCAAAACTTTCTTGTTCGGAAGGTAAAATGAATAAATCTGCTGCTTTCAATACATCATTCAAATCACTGACCATTCCAAGACTTTTCACTTTATCTTGAATTCCAAAATCTTGAATCATTTGATCTGCCATATCCCATTCAGGACCTTCTCCAGCAATAATCAATTTAGACGGAATTTGTTTCTGAATCAAATTAAATG
>NZ_CALGVK010000012.1:0-14430 GCF_937930195.1 uncultured Empedobacter sp. | reverse complement strand
GAAGTAAACTCCTGCAGCTAATCTTGATGTATCAACTTTACCATCTTTAGAGAAGCTTACTGGAATTACACGACCTGTTACATCTGCAACTGTTACATCTGCAACTTTAGATCCTTCTAATTTAACGTTAACTTCTGTTGTAGCTGGGTTTGGATATACAGCTAAATTTGTAGATCCTAACTCAACAGTACCTAAACCTTCTGCATTTCCTGTTACATTCAATAAATATACACCAGTATCAGCAAAATCAGGTATAGATGAAATATTTACATAATTACCGTCTTCATCAATACCACATAGTCCAGCTTCTCCTCCAAACCAAGATGGTCTAGTCTCAGTAGTACCTTCATTATTTACCCAAGGAATAAAAGAACCATTAGGATTTGTATTAAATTTACCAATATAAGCAACAATGGATGTTAGAAACTTTTGACCTACAGGAATTGTATAAGGATCATCAAGCTCTATATCATACCATCCTGCATCTTCTGCAGATGTAAAAACTAAAGCCCCATAGGCATCCGTCAGTTCACTATTTGACAACAGCATGTAATCAGACCTCTACAACTCCATCCTTGTAAGGTTTTCCTGCTACATTAATTTTTGTAACAGTAAAAGGTACATTGATTCCATAATCTGCTTTCATATCATAACCTCTACTTATTTGTACTGGAGCTTGTAAATCTTGACATGACAAAACACTAATTTCTGGTGACAAGTCATCAGAAGAAAGCTGAGAATATGTAGTCTCATCAACTTTATTAGTTAATTCTACATTGTTAACTTTGGTCTCTAACTTTTCGACTGAATTTATTTTCTGAACTTGTGCAAAGGATGTTGTTAATGCTGCAATTGATAAAAGCGTAAAAATTTTCTTCATAATTATTAATTTTTAGTGTTATTTCTGTTTAATATGGAATAAAACTAAACAATTATATTACAATTTCAAAATAATTAACAAAAAAAAAATAAAAAACCCATAATCACAATGATTATGGGTTAAATAAATCCTAATAAGATTTATATCGTATTAAGCAAACTCGTTATAGGCAGCTTTTAAATTTTCTGCAATAGCATCTGCAGAGTGTCCTTCGATATGATGACGCTCTAACATATGAACTAATTCACCATCTTTGAACAAAGCTACAGCTGGAGAACTTGGAGGAAATGGTGCAAAAAACTCACGCGCTTTTGCTACAGCATCTTTATCAAATCCTGCGAAAACTGTTGTTAAATGTGTTGGAACTTTTTCATTATTCAACGACATTACAACACCCGGGCGTGCAGCACCTGCAGCACAACCACATACACTGTTTACCATTACCAAAGTTGTTCCTTCTTGTTTGATTGCTGCTTCTACTTGTTCTGGAGTTGTTAAATCTTCGAAACCATTAGAAGTTAACTGAGCCTTCATCGGCATTACTATTTCTGCTGGATACATATTCTTCTTTTTTTTGTTTTAATAAAAATAAATTATTTTCAAAGTTACATAATTCTAAAACTTTTTAGAATACTTACTTTTGCAATTACAAATTTACGTAGAATTTAGCAATATGAAATTGACTTTTGGTAAGAATGAGAAACTTAAAAGCAGAAAAGCATTCGATGAATTGTTTTCTGATGGAAAAACATTTGTTTCTCATCCCATCAGATTTGTCTACAAAATCAAGCCAAAAGAAGAGTATGATATTCGAGTAGGAGTGAGTGTTTCGAAGAGAAAATTTAAACACGCAGTAGATCGAAATCTTTTGAAGCGTCGTGTAAAAGAAGCTTATCGATTAAATAAATTATTAATTCAAACTTCAGATCAATATTCGATCGATATGGTGATGATTTATACTTCATCTAAACATCAACCTTTTGAAGTGATTGAAAATTCTGTCAAAATATTATTAGAAAAGTTAAACGAAGCGATACAAACAAAAAAAGATTAACCTTTTCGGGTTAATCTTTTTTATTTTATTTCTACAGATAAATAGTTTACTTCTTAAGATTTGCTTGTAAGCGGAAAAAGCTAAAATAAACAGATACTAAAATTAATCCACAAACAGAAGCTCCAATTCCTAAAACACTACGAAAGTTTGCTTCAGCCATCAATCCAGCTTTATAATCCATCTCATATAGGTTATAACCTAATCCTATCAACAAAACAATTGTTGCGATATAAATATATGTTTTCATTAGATAATGAATTTTTAAATATTAATTTCATTCATAAACAAAGCACCGATATTTGAGGTAAATAATTTGATTGCAATTGACAATAATATCACTCCAAATACTTTTTTCAGTACCGATAAAATTCCAGGTCCCAACCATTTTTCGAGTTTACCTGCAAATTTCAGCACCAAATATACGATTAACATATTTAAAATAATAGCTATCACAATGTTAATATCTGCATACTGCGAACGAAGCGACAAAACTGTTGTCAATGATCCAGCTCCTGCTACCAACGGAAACGCAATAGGGACAATGGATGCAGAGTTAGATTCGACGCCTTTCTGTATTTCAATTCCCAGTATCAGTTCCAACGCGATGATAAAAATCACAAAAGCACCAGCAATAGCAAACGACTGAACATCAACACCTACTAATTTTAAAATTTTGGTTCCAAAAAATAGAAAAGAAATCAATAAAATACCAGCTGCAATCGTAGCTTTCTCCGATTGTATATGTCCCACTTTACTTCGAATTCCTACAATAATCGGAATACTTCCCAAAATATCAATAACTGCAAAAAGTACCGCAAATGTGGTTCCGATCTCACTAATAGAAAGTTTTTCGAAAAAAGAAACAATATTATTCATTCTATTTTTTTAGATGTTAATTTGTCTACAAAATAAAGAATTTTTATTATTCTAACCAATTTTTAAAATCAGTTACTTTTTCTCGACTCACTATCAAATCCAATTCGTTATAAGTATTTAAAACTATTTTTAATCTTGAGTTAGAATACATTGTTATTTCTTTTATCGAATCGATGTGAATGATCTGACCACGATTAATCCTAAAAAATTTCTTTGGATCGAGTTGATCTTCTACTTTTTCTAAAGAAAAATCAATTACATAATTACGATTGTCTTTTGTATGTATGTAAGTAGCTTTGTTCTCACTAAAGAAACACTCGATGTTTTCGGTTTCTATAATTTTTATGGAAGTTCCGATTTTAATGGAAAAACGTTCTTTATAATTTTCTGTTTGTTGTGATGAAAAAAGACTTTTCAATTCATTCAAATTAAAGCTTGAAGAAGCTTGTTGAAATTGTTTTTCAAACTTATCTATTGCAAATTTCAATTCCTCTTCGTCAACTGGTTTCAACAAATAATCAACCGAATTTAATTTAAAAGCTTTCAATACATATTCATCATAAGCTGTTGTGAAAATTATAGAGGAAGAGAGTTTAACTTGATTAAAAATATCAAAGGACAAACCATCTGACAATTGTATATCCAAAAAAATTAAGTCTGGATGCGGATTTGCCTTCAACCAAGCAACACTTTCTTCAACAGAATGTAGCATTTCATGAATTTGATAACCCAATTTTTCTACACGTCTTTTCAACAAACGCGCTGCAGGCTTTTCGTCTTCTATAATTAGTATTTTCATCCGTTTTTTTATGTTAGTTCAGTATTCACATTTTGAGTTAAAATAGGAAGTTGAACTTGAAAAACTTCTTGATTTTTTTCAATATTCACTTCTCGATTTGAGATTAGTTGGTATCGGTTAATAATATTCTTCAGTCCAATTCTTGTCGATTCTTTGATAGAATCTTTGGGTTGAAAAGAATTTTCTACAATTAATGAATCATCTCTTTTATAAATTTTTATTTTTAATGGTTTTTGTTCCGAAACCACATTATGTTTAATCGTATTTTCTAATAAAATCTGCAAAGAAAGCGGAACAATAAATTCGTTTTCAAAGAAAGTTGTTTGTTCAATTTCAAAATCAATGCTATTCTCAAAACGCAATTTGAGTAACTTAACATACGTTTTTGCAAAATTTATTTCTTCTTGAATCGGAACAACTTCTTTGTCTTTTTGTTCTAAAACATAGCGATAAATCTTAGAAAGCGACGTTGTAAAATCAATTGCATTAGCTGGATTTTCTTCAATTAAACCTGTTAAAACATTCAAACTATTAAAAAGAAAATGAGGATCTAATTGATTTTTTAAGGTTTCGAAATTTGCGGTAGCCGTTTCGGCTTTTGTTGATTCAAGAACTATTTTAGTTTCTAATTTGTAACGTCTTCGCTCAAGAAAATAGAAGAATAACAAGAATATAATTGTTATAATTCCAACTAAAAAATAATTTATCCAATGACTATAAAATACTTTTTTAATGAAAAATAGATTGTCAAAGTTTACAAAAACAAAATAAAGTAATTGAGTAAAAACAATTGATTGAACAAAATATTTCCAAATCTCACTCTTAGGATTATCTATTTGTTTATCATTTTTTTTGAAATCGTTAAAAACACTAGTGTTTACAAACGATGCCGCAATACTGAAAGAAAAATAACCAATAAAATATTTTAACGCTTCGGGATGAAAAAATTGATTCATCGTAATATTAGGAGATGTTAAAAAAATAATGCTATAAATCAAAATATTCACAATAAACAGAATTAGCGTATTTCGTAGAATCAATTTTTTATCTGAAACGATTATACCTTTTACAAATTTGTAAATAATCAATCCTAAAGCTAAATATCTAATAATATTATTTCCAATAACTTCATTCTTAATTGACACTAATGAATAAATCATCAGTATTAATACAAAAATTATTTTTTTTACATCACTATTCATATCAAGCAATTAAATTAATCAACCAAAAAATAATTTCGTGAATAAACTGTGCTACTAAAGCTATCATTATTGTACAGTTTTACATTCATTATTCAACAAGTTTTGCGCACGATTTTTACCCCATTTTGGTTCGTTATTCTTTGGTTTTTCAGCATCAAATAAAGCTAAAGATTTTTTTACATTTTTGCAATCTTGTGTAATATCCATTCCACTGTACTTTGCCGAATTGATATTAAACTCTGCCAATCCTAAAACAGAACGTGGATTTGTCGGATTTAATGCCAACGATTTTTGATAGATTTGTAAAACTTCGCCATAATAAACAGCTCCATTCTGCATTGGATTCTGCACAATTTCTGCTGTTAAATACAAGGCTTTTAAGTTTAAAATCTCTGTATTTAAAGGATTACTTTTCAATAAATCATCTAATTGAATTTTTACTTGTGATAAAATTTTTTCGTTATAATCTGCGTCATTCGATTCAAACGTTTTTAGGATTTCAGATAAAGACAAGTAATATTTTGGTAACCATTCATTCGGATAGTCGTTGATTAATTGCTTAAAATTAGCTTCTGAAGAATGATTTCCTTTGTTCCATTCGACTAAAATAGTACTCAAATCTGATTCAAATTTATTTTGTGCAAAAGCTGATATTGAAAATAATGTTGCGATAGTTAAGAAGATTGTTTTCATAATTGGTGTGTTTTAATTTGTTGAATCAAAGTTCTTAACTACCAATTAATTTTGAAATTATATGTTGATGAGCTGTTAAATATTGTGGATGAATTGTAAAATAAAAGGGACAACTCAAAAATTGAGATTATCCCTTTTATGATCTAAAAAATTTGAAATTTATTTTCGCATCAATTCTTCTGCTACATTTCGTGTTGCTTCGAAAACTTCGTCTAAATTTTGATTCAGGCCACCATAAGCATACTTAGCTTGTCTAGCGTTATTCAACAACAAAGTCCATTGTTCAACAGCAAGTTCACTTACACCATTTTTCAGTAATTTTTCAGCAATAATTTCATCCGAAAAATTAGCTAAATCTGTATTCGTATTTTTCATCGCCACATTACACAAAATATTTTCTTGTAATTGATAAAAATCTTTTTGATCTTCTGCTTTTATTTTCTGCTTCAGTTCTTCTAATTCAGCTGAAATTTGATTAGAATTGATTATTGGTTTTTCTACCAATGTGAATTTTTGTGTTTCTATTTTGGGTTGAAAAGCTTCGAAATTTTTCTGTTCGTTGATTGGTTTTACTTTTGGTTCTGATTTTTCTTTTTCTGTTGAATTATTTTTATTTTTCATCAAAAATAAACCTCCTGCACTTAAAATAATCACACCTCCAGTTAACCACAACCAGCCACTTTTTCCTTCTTTAACATCGTTTTTAATTTCATCAAATTTTTCTAAAATTGTAGAGTCTGATGTTTTGTTTGATGTTAGAGTTTTGGTAGAGTCTGCATTTTTAGAACCTGAAACATTTAGTTGAATTGAGTCAGATTTTAACGTGATATATTTTTCTTTTGCAGGATCAAAATAACTAAATTCAACTGGTGAGATTGTATATTCTCCACCATAATTTGGAACAAGAACAGTTTGTTCAGCTACCTTTCCTTTCATTCCCGTATCGTAAGTTTTGTAGGCATCACGTTTTTTAGGTGCAAATTTTTCTACGTTTTTAGGTGCATTGATTTCAGGTAAATTGATTGTATTGAAGTTTCCTGTTCCAACAATTTCAATATCAAAATTTATACTTTCATTCGTTGAAACTTCTTTTTTATCAACTGAAGCATTCATTTTAAATTGCCCAACTGCACCGCTAAAATTCTTTGGACGACCATTTTCTGGTAATTCTTTAGCGTTAATTACAACTGGATTACTACGCACTTCTACCGCTTCTGCTCCATAGGTTGTAGGCAATACGACATCAACTGAAAACGGATCAATTTCTATTTTTCCTGGTTTCTGAGGAAATACATAATAACGTGCAACTTCTTCAGAAAAATATTGTTTACCCGCAACTATTTCTTGTTTGATATTTTCTGGAGAACTTTTAACAATTTTAGGGCTTAAACCATCTAAATTACCTTGTCTAAAATTCTGTTTACGGTTTAAGTATGACAAATCTTTTGCATATAATTTTACCGATAAACTAACTTGTTCGTTAACATAAGGATTTGTTTTCGAAACTTTACTTTGTAAAAAAACAGGTTGCGAAGTATTACTTCTATAATTATTGTGGGTTAATCCAGTTCCTTTTACAACAACATCAACAGGTTTTGATGTATACGTTTTCCCATTAATGACAATTTTTGCAGCTCCAACTCTATATTTCCCCTCTTTTTCTGCTACAAAAGCTAAGATAATTCCATCTTCTATTATTCCTCGACCATTTATATACGACACGTTTTGAGAACGTTGTTCTCCAACAATTTGTAATCCTTTGTGCGGAGGATATTTCATTGGTTGATCAATCGTATAACTATCGGTATTAGATTCGATAAAAAAGCCCACACTAAATGCTTCTCCTAAACTGACCTGCGTTTTATCTGCATCAGATTTAAAAGTAATTTGTTGTGCTAACGCTGTAATAGACGTTAGGGCAAATACTAAAAAACTATTTAAAACTCTTGCCGTTGTCATTACCAATCCTTAGATGTTGTTGTTCGTTGTTTTTCTGCTTTTTGCTGAATAATTCTTCGTTGCGTTTTGGCTTCTTGATTTTGCAATGCTTTTAGTAAACCATCACTCAAATTATTCTTTGCATTATCTTGTTCTTTTCCATCTCCATTATTTCCTTGTGTTATTTCTGGAGACGAATTATTTCCTTGTCCTTTATTATTTCCATTTTCGCCGCCAGCTTTCGGATTTCCTTCCTCATTTTGCTGTTTTTGCTGATCAGATTGTTGATTTTGTGCTTGATTCTGATTTTGCTGCTGCTTATTTTGGTTTTGTTGGTTCTGTTTATTCTGTTGCTGTTTTTGTTGATCGTTTTGATCTTGCTTATTCTGATCTTTATTGTCCTTGTTATTTTGATCTTTTTGTTTCTCACGTTCCTTTTCTAACATTTTTTTTGCTAAGGCGTAATTGTAACGTGTGGCATCATCTTTTGGATCATTTTTAAGGGCTTTTTTATAATTATCAACCGCATTTTGATAATCTTTTTCTTGCATAAATGCATTTCCTAAATTATGATAAGCAAGATGTTTATCATTCTTCGTTTTAGAAACTTCTGCAGAACGCTTGTAATGAGCAATACTTTCTTTGTAGCGTTTTTGTTGAAACAAAGCGTTTCCTAAATTATAATTTGCTTTGACAGAAGTTGGATCTTCCATCGAAGCTTTTTTGTAGGCAACTTCTGCATTATCAAATTTTCCTTTTTGATAATACTCATTTCCTTCAATAATGTAGCTTTTCGTTTTCGATTGACTATAACCAAAAACGGATAAAAGCATTATTCCTAAAAATCCTATTTGTTTTAAAAAATACATCATTTTACCATACAAACTTACTATTTCTTTTTGTTAAAAATCTTATATTCAGATGTTAATAATTCCACAAAAAGTAAACACACCGCAACCGCTAAAAACCATTGATAAATGTGATTCATATCTCTTGTTGTGGCATTTGCTATTTCGTTTTTATCTAATCGAGCTTTATACATTGATAGAGCAGATAAAGCATCTTGTGTATTATCCAGATGAATATACGTTCCGTTTGTATCTTGTGCTAATTCGCGAAGATTTTTATCTTCTAATTTTGTGATTACTGTAGAGCCTGTTTCGTCCTTTTTATAGTCTTCGGCGTAGCCATTATAGTACATCGGGATTGGTGCACCCTTATCTGTTCCCACACCAATTGTAACAATATGTATCCCGTTGTCTTTTGCAATTTTAGATGCTTGATTAACGGTATTTTCATTGTCTTCTCCATCAGAAATTAATACAATTAATTTACTTGTATTCGCCGAACCTTTGAATGTTTTTGCAGCTTCTTGAATCGCATTCAAATAATTTGTTCCTTGGCTCGAAATTAACTCTGTATTAACATTTTGCAAATAACTTTCGATCGCAGCATAATCATTTGTCAACGGAGAAATCGTATACGCATTCGCTGCAAAAGCAACCAAAGAAGCTCTATCTCCGCCTAACTGTCCAAGTGTTTCGGTGATTAACTTCGTTGCTTTTTCTAATCGAGAAGGTGCTACATCTTGCGCATTCATACTTGAAGAAAGATCCAATAAGAAAACCATATCAATTCCTTCCCGTTTTACTTGTACTTCTTTTTCACCGTAAAGCGGATCCATCAACGCGATAACCATCAAAAATAAAGCGACACAAAAAACGACAATTTTAAAACCATAACGTTTAGAAGAAGTGATTGGAAAAACAAATGGAAATAATTCTTTATCAGCAAATGTTTTCTTTACACGTTCGCGCCATTGAAATACTGTTATCGATAAAAAAATAACGATAAACAATAAAATCATCAACCAAATATTATGTAATTCTCCCCACTGCATTAGATTAATTCTTTAAAAAAGGTTCTTCGCAAAATAGCTTCTAATACCAAAATAATAAATGCTGGCAATAAAAAGCGAGCAAACAATTCGGTATAGTTATAATATTTGACTTCGTTAATTTCTGTTTTTTCGAGTTTATCAATTTCTTGATAAATATTTTTAAGACTTTCATTATTGGTCGCTCGGAAATATAAACCTCCCGTTTTATCAGCAACTTCTTCCAACAATTTTTCGTCAATTTGTACAGGACGCATCTCAAATACATAATCGCCCAACATATCGTAACCAATTGGCATAGGTGCCAATCCGTTTGTTCCGATACCAATGGTATACACTTTTATTCCTTTATCTTTGGCGATATCAGCTGCTTGTCTTGGTGATACATACATCAAATCTCCCGAAGGATTAATCGACTCGACACCGTCTGTAATCAATATGATTACTTTCGATTTTGCTTTACTATTTTTAAGGTGATTAACTGCTGTTGCTAAACCAATTCCAATAGCTGTTCCATCAGCCAAACTGCCCGAATGTAACATCTCAATTTCTTGTGTTAATACATCACGATCGGTTGTAAGCGGAACACGTGTTAAGGCTTCTCCAGAATATTCGACTAAACCAATTCGGTCTGTTTTTCTTCCAAGTGAAAAATCTTTTGCAACATCTTTTAGCGCTGTTAATCGATCTGGTTTCAAATCGCGTGCTAACATACTCAACGATGTATCAACTGTTAATAAGATATCAACACCTTCATCAGATTTTATTTTTGTAGTCACATCAACATAACGTGGACGAGCTAATGCTACAATGCATAAGGCCATCGCAATTATTCGCATCAAAAATAAAATAGGTTTGTATGTTGCTAACGAACTTTTCGCACCACCAAATGCTTTTAGTGATGGTAATTTTAAGGATGCTTTTTTCTGACTCGTTTTACGAATTTCTCTAAAAATAAAGAAAGGTAAAGCAAGTAATAAGAGTAAGATCCAAGGATTTTGAAACTCAAAATTTAGCATTCCTAATTGTTATTAAACTGTTTATATTTTTCGCCTGTCACTTGATCTTTATTTAGATCTTCATTTTCAGGTATTTCTATTGGTTTTATACGCTCTACAAATTCATCTACCCAATTTCGGTGCATATTATTTGTAGAATCATCAAACTCTTGTTTGGCAAATTTCACCAAGTCTGCATCGAACAAAAATTGTTTAAATTTCTGAACATCATCTGGTAAAACATCCTGTTTTGTTGCAATATATTTCACCAAATCATCAGACAAAATTTCTAAAGCAGAAAAATTATATACTCTTCCTAAATATCGTCTAACAATAAATGATAATTGTGTGTAATATTCTTTTTGTTCACCACGTTTCAAATATTTTTTTGCATCTAACGCTTTCAAACTTGCTTTTGCTTCATCATAAGGCGTTTTATATAGTTTATCACCAGAAAGTTTTGACTTGGCACGAATATATAAGATTAATAAAACTGCAGCAATTATAAATAATATGAACGCAATAATTCCATACAACCAATACTTATTCCAATAATCACGAATAGAATATTCTTCTTCCATGACTGGTTTAATTGGAAAAATAGCATTTTTAGTCGTGTCAACTTCAACATCTTGTATTTCAATTTCAAGTTGTTTTGTGGTTAAATCTTTGTCATTTTTTTGAATGATAAAAGATGGAATAGTAAATTTTCCTGCTTCAAAACCTGTCAATTCTAACTGCTGAACAATTTCAGATTTTCCTTCTGTTTTAACCGTATCAATTTTTTGATCTAAAACCTCGATGTGATAATTTAAGGAATCTGAAATGGTAGGGAAAACAATTTTATCTCCTTTTTTGAAATCTATTTTTATTTCATATTGAATTGGTTCGCCAACTTTAATCGTTGTGCGATCCAATTTGGGCATAATTTCTTGCGCAAATGAAAAGTTTAAGATAAAAAAACTGACTAAAAGCAATAAATTCTTCATTAGGCTTTATGACTTTTAAAGTAGTTTAACAATGGGCGAACATAATCTTCGTCGGTACGAATACTAATTGCACCCGAATGATTTTTTTTGAAAATAGATTGATAGCGTCGATCTAAATCGTAATAATATTGTGCATATTGTTGACGCAATTTCTTAGATGAAGTATCAATCAAACGGATTTCTCCTGTTTCATTATCTTGTACATGGACCAAACCAATATCAGGAAAAGATTGTTCTTTTTCGTCGTAAACACGGATTCCCGTTACATCATGCTTTTTTGCCACAATTCGCAATGCTTTTTCGTAATCAGAAGAATCAATAAAATCTGACAAAATAAAAACATTCGATTTTCGACGAACTAAATTCATAAAAGTTTCTAATGTCACAGACAAATCTGTTTTTTTGCTTTTTGGTTCGTAAGAAACAATTTCTCTCACCAAACGCAATACATGTTGTTTTCCTTTTTTGGGTGGAATAAATTTTTCGACTTGATCCGAATATAAGATCAAACCTACTTTATCATTATAGGTAATTGCGGAAAAAGCTAATGTTGCACTCAATTCAGCAATTGTTTCCATTTTAATTTGTTTTCGCGTTCCGAAGTTTCCAGAATTTGAAACATCAACCAATAAAAACATGGTTAACTCGCGTTCTTCTTCAAAAACTTTTACATAAGGTTCGTTGTATCGTGCCGTTTTATTCCAATCAATATTACGAACATCATCACCATATTGATAAGGACGAATTTCGCTAAAAATCATACCTCTTCCTTTGAATGAACTTTGGTATTCACCCATAAAAAGGTTGCTCGCTTTGCGCTTGCTTTTTAGCTCAATACGTTTTACACGTTTGATGATTTCTTTTGCATCCAATGTTTAAAAGATTTAGAATAGATTTAAGGAACTGGAACAACATTTAGGATATTGTCGATAATTTCTTCTGGCGAAACATTTTCTGCTTCTGCTTCGTAGCTAATTCCGATACGATGACGCAACACATCTTTAGCCATTGCACGTACATCATCTGGAATAACGTAAGCACGTTTGCGCAAAAATGCATACACTTTTGAAGCTTGCGCCAAATTGATTGATCCACGAGGAGAAGAACCAAATGAAATCATTGGTACCAATTTTTCTAATCCCACTTTTTCTGGAAAACGAGTAGCGAAGATAATATCCAAAATATATTTTTCTATCTTTTCGTCCATGTAAACTTGTTTCACCATTTCGCGTGCATCCAATAATTCTTGAACAGAAATAACCTTCTCTATTTTTGGAAAAGTTTGATTAATCGAATTTCTCAAAATCAAGCGTTCTGCTTCAAATTCTGGATAAGTAATCACCGTTTTGATCATAAAACGGTCAACTTGCGCTTCTGGTAAGGGATAAGTTCCTTCTTGTTCCACTGGATTTTGAGTAGCCAAAACCAAGAAAGGTTTTTGCAAAGGATACGTTTCGTCTCCAATCGTAACTTGACGTTCTTGCATCGCTTCTAATAATGCAGATTGTACTTTTGCTGGCGAACGGTTAATCTCATCAGCTAATACAAAATTGGCGAAAATCGGCCCTTTTTTTATTCGAAAATCGTTTTCTTTTACGTTATATATTAAAGTACCAACAACATCTGCAGGTAATAAATCGGGAGTAAACTGAATACGAGAAAAAGAACCATCTACAGCTTCAGATAACGTTTTAATCGCTAAAGTCTTTGCTAATCCTGGCACTCCTTCTAATAAAACATGTCCATTTCCAAGTAATCCGATTAATAGACTTTCAATCATTTTTTCTTGTCCAATAATCGTTTTATTAATTTCCGTTGTTAACCTTGCAATGCTTTCGCTTTTTGCCTCTATTTGTAGGTTTAGTTGTTGTATATCCAAAATTTCGTTGAAATTAATGTTTATATAATTGATTCAAATTTCCTCTAAAAGTAACAAATACAATTCATTTAGAGTTTAAAACTTTCATACAATATTGTTAAACTTTGTTAAGACAAAAGTAGTATACCAAACGTTTTGACCACTCTTTTTATAAAATATTTTCTATTACTTACAAACTATTTATAAACAATAAATTTTCGTATTCAGAGTTATCAAAAACAATTTAAAGAATATTTATATTTTTACTAAAATTAATACACTATGAAGAATTATGTATTGACTATTTGCTTAATGCTAAGCATTTTATCTTTTGGACAAAAATTTCAAATTTTATCTGGAAACACAAATTTTCTAAGCGATCAAAAAGAAATCAATGTCGAACTTGTTTTTGACAATGTGAAGTTTTATAATGAAAATAAAACTGAAACTGAATATTTAGAAAAACGAGAAAAAGATGTATTGGACAATCCAAAAAGAGGTGAAAGTTATTGGAAAGAATGGCTGGCAGATTGGAATGAAAACAAAAATTCTACTTATTTAGATAAATTTATAAAAGGAACAACAAAATCAAAAAAAATAAATTTTGTAAAAAATTCTTCTGCTAAATATACCTTAATCATCAATTCGGAATGGATTTACCCAGGTTATCATGCGGGAATTGCGATAGAACCAGCAAAATTGAGTACAACTCTTCATTTTATTGAAACTGCAAATCCTTCTCACATTTTATTATCTATAAAAACAGATAAAATAAAAGGAACTTCTGGAAAAAATGATTTTGTTATGGAATATGGACGAATTGCTTCGGCTTATGAATCAACTGGAAAATTATTAAGCAAAGAATTAAAATATTAAGTAATTATATTCTAATCATTTAAAATTTTTTATTATTTTTAACTAAATCTTTATTTAACACTAATTGAAAAAAATTAAAAAATGAAAAAATTACTAGTATTAGCAAGTTTAATGGCTGTTGTAACTTTATCTGCTCAGGATAAAAAAACTCCTGTAAAATCAAAAAGTACAACGAAAACTGAAAAGAAAAATGATGCTAAAAAAGCAGAGCAAATGGCTCCTGAAAAACGCGAATCAACAAATCAAAAACAATCGCCTGCTTTGGAACAAAAAAGACGAACTATAAACACAAACTAATTAAAAAATTTATCTAAATTTTAATTCATTAAAAACAGCTTTTTTGATTTATTTGTTTTCATTTTTATTTTTA
>NZ_CALGVK010000011.1:0-7091 GCF_937930195.1 uncultured Empedobacter sp. | reverse complement strand
GTTAGAGAAATGTTGAATGACGGTGAGTTAGGTTATATCATCAAAAATGAAGAGGAAGCAATTTATGAGGGAATGAAGTATTTTATTCAACATCCTGAAATTGCAGATAACTATCAACAAATTATTGCATCAAAATCATTGCCATTTCAATTAGATAATGCCGTACATTCAATCGAAAAATATTTAAATTAAATGAAAACAATTATTCAGAAAGATTTTTATAGAAATTTTGGGTATTGGACCAATTCGCCTTTTCTGAAAGGCTTTATGAGCCCTGGTTTTCGATTTATTTATTGTTTAAGAAAAGCCCAACAATATTCATCCAAACATCCTTTTGGCATTTTTTATCGTTTATTGCTTCGTCGCTATTCAATCAAATACGGTTATCAAATTTCAGCAAAAACAGAAATTGGAGCTGGTCTTAATTTAGGGCATTGGGGAACAGTTGTTGTAAACCCAAAAGCAAAGATTGGTAAAAATTGCAATATTGCACATGGTGTTACCTTAGGGCAGACAAATAGAGGAAAGTCAAAAGGTTATCCTACGTTAAAAAACGATGTTTGGGTCGGAACAAATGCAGTTATTGTTGGAGGTATTACGATTGGAAATAATGTATTGATTGCACCTAATAGTTATGTAACGCAGGATGTACCTGATAATTCGGTCGTGATGGGAAATCCTATGCAAATTGTGCCGAATGAAAAAGCGACTGATGGATATATTAACAATAGAATAGAGGATTAATAGTTGAAAACGATACTTTTTATATTACCAGACCTTAATCAAGGTGGAGCAGAACGTGTCATTACAACGTTGTGTAACGAACTGGATCGAACAAAGTTTTCGCCAAAATTAGTGCTTTTCAAAAAGGAAGGTTATTATTTGAATCATTTAAAAAAGGATGTTGAAATCATCGAATTGAATATCTCTCGTATTCGATATTCTATTTTTAAGATTGTTCCATTAATCAAAAAAATAAAACCCGAAATTGTTTTTACAGGTTGGGGTGAAATTTCTGCTTTTTTATCACCCTTAATTCCATTGTTTCCAAAAACGAAATTTATAACGCGTGAAACAAATGTCGTTTCAAAACATGTTACGCGAAAAGAAATTCTATTTTTCTATCGTTTTTATCCTAATTTTCATCAAATCATTGCGCAAAGTGATGATATGAAAAACGATTTGATTCAGAATTTTAATATTTCGGAACATAAGATTGTTAAAATTAACAATCCAGTTGATTTTGATTTAATTAACCGATTAAAAGAAGAAGAGGTGAGTGTTGGGTTTGACACGAGCTATAAAAATATTGTGGCGATAGGTAATTTGTCTCCGCGAAAAGGATTTGATTTGTTACTCGATGTGATGAATGAATTGAAACATGAAAAAATACAGTTAACTATTCTTGGTGATGGTGCCTTTAAAGATGGGTTGATTAAACAAAAGGACGAGTTGAAATTAGCGAATGTGAGGTTTCAAGGAAATGTTCCGAATCCGTTTGTGTATTTAAAGCATGCTGATTTGTTTGTTCTTTCATCCCGTTACGAAGGTTTTCCGAATGTATTATTGGAAGCAGGTGCGTGCGGAACCTATAGTTTGGCAAATAATGCGCCTGGAGGAATCAATGAAATTATTCAAGAAGGAATCAATGGGGAAATTTTTCCAATAGATAATACCAAAGGTTTTGCGCAAAAAATAAAAGAAGTTTTAACACATCACCATCCAAAAGAACAGCTTGTAGAAAGTATCTTTTCTCGATTTAGTAAACAAATAATTATAAAACAATACGAAGCTATTTTTAATCAACTATAATGAATAATCCACCTAAACTATCAGTTATTGTTCCTGTTTATAATACCGAAAAATATCTTTCGAAGTGTTTAGATTCTATTTTGAATCAAACCTATAAAGAACTTGAGGTGATTGTAGTAAATGATGGTTCGAAAGATCATTCGCAATCAATTATCGATCAGTACAAACAGATTGATGCAAGAATTGTTTCTATTCTGAAAGAGAATGGAGGGTTAAGCGATGCGAGAAATGCAGGTATCGACCATGCGACAGGTGATTATTTGGCGTTTATAGATTCGGATGATTACATTGATAGAACGATGTTCGAAAAAATGGTTGATTTGAGTGTGCAACATCGGTCAGAAATTGTTTTTTGTGATTTGGTAAAAGTAGATGAATTTGGAACTGAGTTTCGTGATTTACCACAGTCTCCACAATTACCAGAAAAGATTATTTTGGAGAATGATCTGACTATTTTAGGTGAAATGAGTTGTTTTGCTTGTAATAAAATTTTCAGAAGATCATTGTTTAACAAGCATCGTTTTAGAAAAGGAATTCACTTTGAAGACATCGAATTGATACCGAAATTAGTTTTAGATGCTACAGTTATTTCTAAAATTAATCAACCTTTTTATAAGTATTTTGAACGCCAAGATTCTATTACAAAGACCCATACGGCGAAAGGTTTGGATATGTTTGTTGCTGTAAATGAGGTGACAAATTATTTTTATAAAAGTAAATACAATACATTTGCAACCGAGCTAAAACGTTTTCAAATCATTCAGGGGTATTATTCGTATTTAGCCTATGTGGCCTATGTAAAAGATAAAACCTTGAAAAGTAGAATGATTGAAGCTTTAAGTGATTTTCTGAAAGAGAATCACTTAACAAAGAAAGAGCTTAAAAATTATAATCGTTTTGAAGAGAATTACTTAAATTCATTACCATTGAAAAAAAGAATGTATTATTATTTGTCACTTATGAACCTTCAACTGTTAATTAAATTATAATTTGAAGTGAGTTTAATTTATTTATTCATATTTTCTTTTCTGCTTATCGCATCAATATTAGAGTTTTCTGATAAAAAAGTCAGTAAACAATTGTATGTGTTAATTGTTGTGATAATGTCACTAACAGCTGGTTTTGGTTATGGTTTAAGCCCTGACTGGATTGCTTATTTTAATACGTTTAATATGTTATTAGATGTATCTTGGCCAGAATTTGATCGATTTGCTTACATGGCAGGTATGGAAAAAGGCTTCCTTGGTCTAAATAAGCTATTGGTAGATTTTGGCTTTGATTTTGGAATGCTCACTTTGCTTGTGGCATCAACTTCCTTAATTTTAAAATCAATAACTTTTTACAAATATGGTGGTTTTCCTTTCCTTGTTCTATTTATCTATGCCATGCCAAACTTTATGTTTGAGGAGCATGTGCATATTCGTCAGGGTTTAGCCAATGCAATTGCAATATATTCAATACGCTATGTGATTGATCGAAATTTAGTCAAATTTTTAATTTGCATTGCGGTAGGTTATCAATTTCATGAATCTATTATTGTTTTTGTACTTGCCTATTGGATTGCTCCAATGAAATTTGACGAAAAATTTATAGGTTGGATCGTTTTATTTTCAATTATAGGGTTTTATACTGGATTAAATTCAATCATAGAGGTTATCATGAACTTTATGCCTATTGGGCAAGAAAAATTCGAAGGTTACGAAAGTGAGTTATACGCACAAGGCGATGGGGTGGCTATAGGAGATTTTGTAAAAATTATTTCTATTCTATCCATTATCATTTATAATAAATATGCTGTTCACGATAAATTGTATTGTTATTTCCGAAACTTATTTGTTTTTGGTGTACTACTTTATTTCTTCTTAGGGAAAGGAATTTTTGGTATTCGATTACCAGGTTTTTATTTAGTTTTTTTAGGTTTAACGGTAGGGAGATTGGTGTATGTTTTTGACGGAGATAAATTTAAACGAAACTTTATATATTTAAGTTTTGTATCATACACTGTCTTGTTGATTTTTTGGTTCCAAGTAAAGCAAGGACATAAATCAAATTTTGGAAATTATCGAACTATTTTTAATAAAGAGGCCGTGTACGGATTATGGAAATGGAATTAGTATCTATTGTAACGCCTTGCTATAATTCGGAAAAGTATATAGCGGAAACTTATCAATCAATAAAGGCACAGACTTATTCTAATTGGGAATGGCTTATTGTTGATGATTGTTCAACTGACCGTTCGGTTGAAATTATAAAATCGTTTCAAGATCATCGAATTTATTTAAGTAGTCAAACAGTTAATCAAGGTGCTGCAAAAGCAAGAAATATAGCACTTACCAAAGCAAATGGAAGGTACATCACGTTCATCGATAGCGATGATTTGTGGTTACCAGATTTTTTAGAAAAAACGATCGATTATTTACAATCAAATGATGAGCAATTAGTTTACACAAGTTATAAACGAGTAGATGAAAATTTGCAACCCTTGTTAGAGGATTTTATTGCGATTGATAAAATTGATAGTAATCGAATTTTATACAACTGTCCAATTCCGATGTTAACATCTGTTTATGACTCCAAAACGATAGGGAAAATTACTGTTCCTGATGTAGAATTAAGAGAAGATCATGCGATGTGGATTGATTTGTTAGCTAAAATAAATTACGCAAGAGCAATTGAAGAACCCTTAGCTATTTATCGAATTAGAGATAATTCTGTTTCGAGGGATAAATTTAAAATAGCAAAAAAACAATACGATGTCTATAGAAAATATTTAAAAATGAATTTTTTTAAATCTTCTTATTACACTTTTTTTTGGGCATTGAATGGATTAAAAAAATATGGAAAACTTTAAATTATTAGACTATTTATATACACTGGATATTTCTCCAATTTACATCAATATTTTGGGTGCATTTTTTTTTGCATTGACTATCACTTTGATTTCTATCCCTAAAATAATTAGAATCTCTTATAGAAAACAATTAATGGATGTGCCAGGAGAGCGTAGTTCGCATACGAATAAAGTTCCTACCTTGGGAGGTGTCGCATTGTACTTTGGTATTGTGGTTTCGACTTCTATTTTCGCAACAGATTTAGGTGTTAATTATTCCTTTTTTCTATCGGCTATTACCATCTTGTTTTTTATAGGATTAATGGACGATCTATTAGTTGTAGCACCAGATAAAAAACTATACGGACAAGTAATAAGTACAATTTTAATTATTTTTGGTTCAGGAATTATGATTAATTCATTTTCAGGACTTTTTGGAATTTATAGAATACCATACGCTGTAGGGGTCTTGTTAACGATTTTTATATTCATTGTTTTGATTAATGCTTTCAATCTTATTGATGGAATTGATGGACTTGCAGCAGGAGTTGGAGGCGTAATTAGTCTATGTTTTGTGTATATTTTTTATCGAATTTTTGATTATGGCATAGGTATACTTGCCATTAGTACACTCGCTGTTTTAATAGGTTTTGCACGATACAATCTTTCCAAAAAATTTAGAATATTTATGGGGGATACAGGATCGATGGTCATAGGTTTTATTTTAACCTTTATGGCGATTCGATTTCTTTACATTAGCGAAACCTCCAATCTTGGCTTAAAGACTGGACCAGTACTTCTACTGTTTATCTTTGTGATTCCTATTGTAGATACTTCTTATGTTTTTACTGTTCGATTACTCAGAAAAAGAAGTCCATTTGCACCAGATAAAAACCATTTGCATCATCAATTTCTAAAATTAGGTTACAATCATTTGCAAACGTCGATCATTTTAGTATTAATTAACATTTTTTTTATAATCGTTGGGTATTATTTTAGAAATATTGAAATTAATAAACTATTTTTGGTTTTTATTGTTTTATCAATAAGTTTTGTTATCTCTCTAAGATATATTGTAGTATTAAAAAATAATAAAAACATATCATTATAAAAAATGCTTTACTTAAAATCAACTTTAACCAAAACCGCTATTTTATTGATCATCATGAATTTATTTTCATGTATATCACTTAAAGATGTTCAATTAATTCAACCAGATCAAAATTTAAAACTTGATGCTAAAGGGAAAATCGCTTTCGATAAACCTGAATACTATATTCAAAAAGGGGATCGCATTTTAATCAATGTTTCAAGTGCTTCTAAAGAATCTATGGGGATTCTAAGTGATTTTATTTCTTCAGGAAATCAAACTTTTGTTCAAGGAGAGAATTCAGGTGTATTAGTCAGAAAAGATGGAAACATAGAATTACCTCGAATTGGGAATATACATGTAGAAGGGTTTACTATAGAACAGGTTCGTAAGATAATTCAAGATGAATTTTATAAAATTTATGATGAGAAAGGAACTTTTATAGATGTAAATTTAGCAGGTATAGAATATACTATAGTGGGTGAAGTTAGTCAAGGGACATTTCGGGCAAATAAAAGAGATTTAACCATTTTAGAAGCTTTCGCTAAAACAGGATCTAATAATATATATGCAGACCTGAAAAATGTTCGTATAATCAGAACAGATTTGGATGGAACTAAGCAGGTTTATGTGGACTTGACAAAAGAATCTATTATGAATTCAGAGTATTATTGGATTCAGAATAATGATATTATTGTTGTTAATCCACGTAAAGAAAAAGTTTGGGGAGTTGGTCTAAACCCACTGAGCGTCGTTACAACAGTGATGGGAGCTATTGCAACTATTTTAGGAGTTTATTTATTTTTTGATAAAATTTAAGAATGGCGAACACAACGAATAATCAAAAAAGTAAGAAAAAACAATCTGACTTTATTGATGTAGAAAGGCTTATACCCAGGTTACTTAATGAGTGGCCATTATATATAATATCAATGCTGATTGCTTTAGCAGTTGCTTATTATTTAAATAACTGGAAACTGAATAAAATTTATTCGGCCAATACAACGTTTAAAATCAAGGATAATAGTTCGGCGAATAATTCTTTGGCATCTAATTCGATTAACTTCATTTGGGGAGGTAATGCCAACAAAATTGACGGATTATCTTATACTTTAACATCTCGTATTCATAATGAAAAAGTTGTTAAGAAGGCAGAATCCTATATTTTTTACACAGAAGAAGGCAGATTAAAAAAATCTAATATTTATAAATTAGATGCACCATTCCATGTGCATATTGATACATTGCATCAACAAGTTGCAAACGTAGATGTAAGAGTAAAGCCAAAGGATCAACATTCATTTTATCTTGAAGTAGAAAATGCTAACGGATCGTTGTATCAATTTACAAAGGATAGTA
>NZ_CALGVK010000010.1:0-4512 GCF_937930195.1 uncultured Empedobacter sp. | reverse complement strand
TGATTATAAAAAAAGAATTTTATAAATAGAACAAATATCTATTTTTAATAATAAATGATATACACTCATATATGACTAATAATAAAGTCTTATATAAACTATGAGCTGAAATCAATTAAAAAGAACGTCTGGTTTAAAAAGGATTTCAATTGCTTGAAATCCTTCCCGAAATTTTTGATAATGATTTGAATTAACTTCCACCTTTAAATGGAAATTCTCTGTCGGCTTAAAAATTTCGTTATTTTCATGGGAAAAACAATTATTGATTTTAATGTTCTGTTTTAAAACAACTCAAGTATTCTAAAGTCCTGAACGAATAATTATTAATTCCTTGATGTAAAATTAATGACAAAAATCATGTTCAGCAAATTATTTTGCATTAATTTTAAAAGTTTAACACATCAATAATGGATAAGATAAATAAAAATCCAGCACATTATGTGCTGGATTTTAAGCTTAAGACGACTAAAATATAGTGTTCTGAGATTATTTAATGTTCTTAAAACTTCTATTGATAAAATTTGTTAATTCTTTACCTTTTAACAATCCTTGTGATAATTTTGCTAAATCTAATGCTTGATTAATCAATGCATCTTTTTCTTCCTTCGATTCTTTTGCTAAAATTTCTGTTGCTAATTCTGAGTTTGCATTTACGACAACATTATACATTTCTGGAAAATTACCCATTCCAAACATTCCTGCACCACCAGAAGCTTGCATATCTTTCATTCTGCGCATAAATTCTGATTGTGTAATGATGAATGGTGCATCTGTTCCAGATAAATCTTCTAATTGAATGGTGTATGATTTGTTGTTGATAGACGCTGTGATATCCGTTTTCAATTTTTCTTTGTCTTCATCCGATAATTTAGAAATTTTTACTTCATCTTTTTCAATCAAATTATTGATATGATCTGCATCAACGCGAACAAAAGTTACATTTTCTTTTGTTGATTCTAATTTCTGAATCAAATGAGAAGAAATAGGAGAGTCTAATAAAATAATTTCGTAACCTTTCTCTTTTGCAATTTGAATGTATTGATCTTGCCCATCAACATCAGAAGAATAAAGTACAACTAATTTTCCATCTTTGTTGGTTTGATTATCTTTTATCGAAGCATTCAATTCTTCCCATGTAAAGTATTTACCATCTACAGTTGGATATAATGCAAATTTGTCAGATTTTTCGAAGAATTTATCTTCCGAAATCATTCCATATTCAATCACAACTTTAATGTCGTTCCATTTTTGTTCATAATCTTCACGATTCTGATTCATTAATGAAGACATTTTATCTGCTACTTTTTTCGTGATATGTGCCGAAATTTTCTTCACAGCACCGTCTGCTTGTAAGTAAGAACGAGAAACATTCAACGGGATGTCTGGAGAATCTATCACACCACGTAATAGCATCAAGAAATCAGGAACAATTCCTTTTACTTCATCTGTTACAAACACTTGATTTTGGTATAACTGAATACGATCTTTATCGATATTAATGTTGTTTCCTAATTTAGGGAAGAATAAAATTCCAGTTAAATTAAACGGATAATCAACATTTAAGTGAATGTGAAACAATGGCTCTTCGAATTGCATTGGATACAATTCTCTGTAGAAATTTTGGTAATCTTCGTCTGACAGTTCAGATGGCGTTTTAGTCCAAGCTGGATTTGTATTATTGATGATATCATCTACTTCGATTTCTTCTGGTTTTGCATCTTCTGCAGCACCTTCTGGTAAAGGAAGTGTTTCTTTTTTTGTTCCAAATTTGATTGGAATTGGCATGAATTTATTGTATTTTGTCAATAATTCACGGATTTTCCATTCATCTAAAAATTCTTTCGAATCTTCAGCAATATGTAAAATAATTTCTGTTCCACGCTCTGTTTTATCCGAATTTTCTAATGTAAATTCAGGCGATCCATCACATGTCCAATGCACTGCGGGTTCATCTTTGTACGATTTTGTGATAATTTCTACTTTATCAGCAACCATAAACGCAGAATAGAAACCTAAACCAAAATGTCCAATAATTCCATCCGCATCTTTATGTTGATTGATAAATTCTTCAGCACCAGAAAACGCCACTTGATTGATGTATTTTTCCACTTCATCAGCTGTCATTCCAAGTCCTTGATCAATAATGTGTAAAGTGTTATCTTCTTTATTGATTTTTACTTCAATTTTTGGATTTCCGTATTCTACTTTTGCATCACCAATACTTGTTAAGTGTTTTAACTTCAATGTTGCATCAGAAGCATTCGAAATTAACTCACGCAAAAATATTTCGTGATCACTGTATAAAAACTTCTTAATTAATGGAAAAATATTCTCTACCGAAACATTAATACTTCCTTTATTCATCGTTATTGTATTTTTTATTTTTAATAATTAGTTTTTCTTGCAAATTGTCTGAATCATCAGATTTGTTGATTGGTTTTTAAATTTCAAAAGACATTCCAAAGGAAAGGTTTATGACATTTTGTCTTAAAATAGATCTTGTAAAATGCTGATATTTGCTTAATTTTCGGTTAAAATTTAGAAAGATGAAATTCGGAAAAGTAGAAAATCCAGAATTGGTTGATTTTACATTGCCAAAAACACCAAAAGAAACAATTGACTTATTAAATAAAATTGATAAAACTGATGATTTTGAGGTCTATGTAGGCTGTGCAAAATGGAATAAACAAGATTTGAAGAATTTTTATCCGCCTAAAACAAAAGATGAATTAACTTATTATTCAACGCAATTTAATAGTATTGAACTGAACGCAACTTATTATCGTTCTCCAACTAAAGAAGTTGTAGAAACTTGGACAAATAAAACGCCGAATGATTTCAAATTTTTTCCGAAAATTCCGCAAAGTATAAGTCATTATGGAAGATTGCAAAATGTGACGGATAAATTGAATCAATATTTGGACGCTGTTGCGTTGTTTGAAGAAAAGTTAGGCATGATTTTCTTGCAAATGCACGAAAACTTTGCACCAAAAGATTTTGATAAACTTCAAAATTTCATTGAAAACTTTCCGAAAGGTTATCCGTTAGCGGTTGAACTCCGTCATGAAGAGTGGTTTTCGAACGAAGAAAATTTTAATCGATTAGTAACATTATTAGAAGAACATAATATTTCGAATATTATTGTTGATACAGCGGGTAGGCGAGATATGGTGCATATGCGACTGACTTCCTCAGAAGCTTTTGTGCGTTTTGTTGGAGCTAATATTCCGTCCGATTATGAGCGTTTAGATGAATGGATTGAAACAATTAAACTTTGGAAAGCCGAAGGATTAGAAAAATTATATTTCTTTATTCATCAAAATTTGGAACTTGAATCTCCAATGTTAGCTAAATATTTCATCAAGAAATTAAACAATGATTTAGATTTGGATATTCGTGGACCACAAGATGAATTGACGTTGTTTTGATCGAAAAATTATTGTAGAATAAGCGCATTTTATAAATTGTTTCCATTAATTTTGTAGGACAAATAAAATCAAAAGATTCTTCTTATTTATGAAACAATTCACTTCGGTTTATGATGTAGCAAACATCGACGAATTACTAAAAACAGCCTTAGAAATTAAAGCAAATCCTTTTGCTCAACAAGAAGTTGGAAAAAACAAAACAGTTGGTTTAATATTTTTTAATCCAAGTTTACGAACTCGTTTAAGCTCAATTAAAGCAGCATATAATTTAGGTGCAAATGCTTGGGTTTTGAATGCAGGAGCAGATTCTTGGACGTTAGAAATGGCAGATGGAGCTGTGATGAACGGAGATTCACAAGAACATATTAAGGAAGCAATTCAGGTAATGAGTGCATATTGTGATGTTTTGGGAGTTCGTACATTCCCAAAATTAGTAGATCGTGACGAAGATTATAACGAAATCATGTTTAATAAAGTAAAAGAATTGTCTTCTGTGCCAGTTGTTTCTTTGGAAAGTGCAACGTTACATCCATTGCAATCTTTTGCAGATTTAATTACAATTGCAGAAAAAACAGGTTATACACCAGGAACTCAATCTGCAAAAAAAGTAAAAGTAGTGATGACTTGGGCACCACATCCACGTCGTTTACCACAAGCTGTTCCAAATTCTTTTGCACAATGGTTTTCTAAAGTAGATTGGGTTGATTTTACAATTGTTCAACCAAAAGGTTTAGAATTAGATCCGAAATTCACAGAAGGAGCGACAATTGCTTATGATCAAGATGAAGCATTAAAAGATGCTGATTTTGTTTATGCAAAAAACTGGTCATCTTATGAGAATTATGGTCAAGCAAATGGAGGAGATAAAGATTGGGAAATTACGATGGATAAAATGAGTTTGACGAACAACGGTAAGTTCATGCATTGTTTACCAGTTCGTCGTAATGTTGTTGTTTCTGATGAAGTATTAGATTCTGATCATTCTATTGTGATTGATGAAGCAACAAACCGTATTTATTCGGCTCAAACTGTATTTCACGAGATTTTGAAAAATAATTAGATTATTTTTTTTTATAAATTAAGC
>NZ_CALGVK010000009.1:0-10298 GCF_937930195.1 uncultured Empedobacter sp. | reverse complement strand
TCATTTTTATAATTATTAATTTTTAATCTGTCCAAACTTTTGGGTGCAGTCTATCTACAAGTCGCTTTTTGAGTTTATTTTTCGGAAAAGATTATTTTACAAAATCTTCTGCTTGTTTAAGCGCAGCATCCAATCCAGAAACCTCTTTACCACCTGCAGTAGCTAAGAAAGGTTGTCCACCTCCACCACCGTTGATGTGTTTTGCAATTTCTTTTACAATTTGCCCTGCATTATACCCTTTTTCATCCACAAGATTTTTTGCAATCGAAATGGTGATAGATGGTTTTACAGTATCATTAGTTCCCACAACTATAAATGCATTTTCGATTTCTTTTGTTAAATCAATTGCATTTTGTTTTGCAGCATTTGTATCTAAATTTGTTTTTACAGCTAAGAAATTAACGCCGTTGATAGTTTGAACAGCTGTTTTCCAAGTTGCTTTTTCAGCCGCAGCTTGTTGCGCAACAAAAGATTCTAATTGTTTTTTCAATTCAGCATTTTCATCCAATAAATGTTGAACAGCTTTTACCGCATCATTTTTCGTTTTAAGAGCAGCTAAAACATCATTGTAGTTTTTCTCCGCCTCTTTGTACGCTTCGATTGCTTTGTTAGATGTAATTGCTTCGATACGACGAATACCTGCTGCAGTAGAAGATTCAGATAAAATTCTGAATAATCGAATATCAGCTGTGTTTTTTACATGCGTACCACCACATAACTCGATAGATGAACCAAAACGAATTACACGAACTTTATCACCGTATTTTTCACCGAATAATGCCATTGCTCCGTCAGCGATAGCTTCGTTGATATCACAATCTCTTTTTTCGATTAATGGTAAAGCATCTGCAATTTTATCATTTACTTTTTGCTCAACAATTGCCAATTCTTCATCTGTCATTTTAGAGAAATGAGAAAAGTCAAAACGTAAATAATCATCACCAACATAAGAACCTTTTTGTTCAACATGAGTTCCTAAAACTTCGCGTAACGCTTCGTGCATTAAGTGAGTTGCGGAGTGATTTTTAGTTGTTTCGTTACGTTTTTCAACATTTAATTTAGCATTAAAAGTAGCATTTACATTTTCTGGTAAAGTTTCAACGAAATGAATAACTAAATTGTTTTCCTTTTTTGTATCGATAATTTCTATCGTTTCGTTTAACGTAGAAATTGATCCAGTATCACCAATTTGTCCTCCTGATTCTGCATAGAAAGGCGTTTGGTTGAATACCAATTGAAAAAATTCTCCTTTTTTATTTTTTACTTTTCTGTAACGTGTAATTTTTACTTCAGCTTCTGTGTTATCATAAGCGATAGAAGTTTCATTGCCTGCATTATCCAAAATAACCCAGTCATCCGTTACCAAAGCTGTTGCTTTTTTCGAACGTTCTTTTTGCTTTGCCATTTCAACATCAAATCCAGCTTCGTCAATTGTGAAGCCATGATCTTCTGCAACAATACGAGATAAATCCGCAGGGAAACCGAAAGTATCATACAGTTCGAATACCACATCACCAGGTACAACTTTAGAATCTCCTAATTGCTCGATGATTTGATTTAATCTGTTCAATCCTTGTTCAATTGTACGTAAGAAAGATGCCTCTTCTTCGCGAATAACTCCTGTTACAATTGTTTCTTGTTTTACTAATTCTGGGAAAAATTCACCCATTTCAGCTTTCAAGATTGGATATAATTTATAGATAAAAGGTTCGTTAAGACCTAAGAAACGGTATCCGTAAGAAATAGCACGACGTAAGATACGGCGTATAACATATCCTGCACCTGTGTTAGAAGGTAATTGTCCGTCTGCAATTGCAAAAGAAACAGCGCGTAAATGGTCTACAACAACACGAATTGCAATATCCGTTTTTTCAGCTGTATCATATTTTACTCCAGAGATTTCTTCTAATTTTTGGATTAATGGTTGGAAAACATCAGTGTCGTAGTTAGATGATTTACCTTGTAAAACCATTGCCAAACGCTCAAATCCCATTCCTGTATCGATATGTCGAGCAGGTAAAGACTCTAAAGAGCCATCAGCTTTGCGTTGATATTGCATAAATACCAAGTTCCAAATTTCGATTACTTGTGGATGATCCATATTAACTAAAGATTTTCCATCAACAGCTAAACGATCTGCTTCTGGTCGAATGTCAATATGAATTTCAGAACAAGGTCCACATGGTCCAATATCACCCATTTCCCAGAAATTATCTTTTTTATTTCCGTAAAGAATTCGGTCTTCCGCAATATGTTGTTTCCAAAGCTCTAATGCTTCTTCATCTAAAGAAGTTCCATCACCTTTGTCACCCTCAAAAACAGTTACATAGATTTGATCTTTAGAAATTCCGTATTTTTCTGTTAGTAATTCCCATGCCCAAGCAATTGCTTCTTTTTTGAAGTAATCACCAAAAGACCAGTTTCCTAACATTTCGAACATCGTGTGGTGGTAAGTATCTTTTCCTACATCGTCCAAATCATTATGTTTACCAGAAACACGAAGACATTTTTGTGTATCCGCGATACGATTACTTTTTGGAGTTCCGTTTCCTAAAAAGAATTCTTTGAATTGTGCCATACCCGAATTATTAAACATTAATGTCGGATCGTCTTTCAAAACAATAGGTGCAGAGTCGACAATTGAGTGTCCTTTTGTTTCAAAAAAATGCAAAAATTCTTTTCTTATATCTTTGGATTTCATTTATTTAAATTATTTTTATCATTTGATTAACATGTTTGCTCATACAATATTCGTTACTTTGCAAACGTTTTACAAAGATAATAAAAGCTTGGTTAAGTAATGGAAAATAAAAACTATAAGTATAATTCTGTGAGATTTTTGATGAGTTGGGTGAAGAAAAGAGCGAAGAAAACTCCTAAAACAGCATTATACGTTTTACTATTTTTATGTTTATCGACAATATCTGCTGGTATGGTTGGGTATCATTTTAATGATTCTGAGTTCGCTTCAAAAGCAGGGAAATTTAAAAACAGCGAAAGCAAATTATTAGCTGAACTGGAAAGAATGGAAAATGAAAACCAAGAGTTACATAAAAAATTTAAAGAAGTAGAAGAAGCCTTGACAGAAATCGAAGAAAAAGATCGCAATATTTATCGTACGATTTATGATATGCGTGTCAATGAGAATATCGATTCTGTAAATAATGAAATTGATAATTATACAGCTGAAGACATTGAAAAATTAGTTGCAAAAATTGCAGCTGAATCAAAATCATTGGACGAAGTTTTTCGTTTGGCGGGTGTAAAAGATGCGAATTTATCATCAATGCCAGTTCTAAAACCTGTTGCAGATAAATATGTAAATCGTTTGGCTTCCGGTTTTGGGTCACGTTTTCATCCAATTTTAAAAGTGAATAAAATGCACAAAGGTTTAGACTTTGCTGCCGCTACAGGAACGCCAATTTACGCAACTGGAGATGGTTCTGTAAAAGTATCTGAATTTAATTCGGGTTATGGAAATATGGTTGTGTTAAAACACGGAAATGGATACGAAAGCTTGTATGCTCACATGACACGTGCGAAAGTTCGTAGAGGACAAAAAGTGAAAAGAGGTGATGTGATTGGTTATGTAGGATCGACAGGTTTATCGACAGGAGCGCATTTACATTACGAAATTCACAAAAATGGAGAACCTGTAGATCCAATTATGTATTTCTATAATGACGTTGATCCAGACGATTTTATTAAAATTTATCAAAACTCTAAAAAAATGTCATTATCTTTGGATTAAACGCTGATAATGAATGTAGACCTTCCTGACAAACTTTATTATTCGATAGGCGAAGTAGCCAAAGCTTTTGATGTAAATGCATCATTGATTCGTTTTTGGGAAAAAGAATTTGAAATAATTCAGCCTAAAAAGAATGCAAAAGGTAATCGATTATTTACTAAAGATGATATCCAATGTTTCAAGAATATTTATTATTTGGTCAAAATAAAAGGGTATACGCTCGATGGTGCAAAACAAGCAATTGGTAAAAAAGGAGTGGTCAAAACAAAAGATGAAATAGATGTTGTAAAACGTCTCGAAAATATTAAAGACGAACTCATCAAACTTAAAATGAGTTTTGAGTCGGAAGAAATTTTAGAAAAAGATGAACTGAATTAAGTTCATCTTTTTTGTTTTAATAATATTAACTTCTTTCGTCATTTCGAGTGAAAATCGTTGATTTTAGTATCGAGAACTTAGACGAATTATATTTTATTGAAAAGTATAAACAAAATTCAACATGATAATTGGTCGATGTCATTCCCAAGTGTTGAGGAATTTCAAGAGTTTTTTTGTGTCATTTATCAGAATGAAAATAATATAGTTCATTTTCGTTTTATTATGATTTGAAAAACCTTGATAATTAATAAAATAAAAGAAATTGGAACTAAAAATAAAAATATAGAATACAAAATCCAAAAGTCGTCTAATATTTCAAAATATTTTAAAAAACATAAAGTAGTGTAATACAACCAAAATAAAAAACATAAAATGAGAAGGTTATTTATTTTGAATATTTTTCGTTCAATGAAATAAAAAGATAAAATAATTAAAACAGGTATTGCTATTGTGTAAACGTAAAACATATTGGATATATTTTAATAAAATTACATTAGAAATAATTACTTTTTTATATCGATTTTAATTTTTCACAACTTTAGTTTTTGCTAAAATATCGCCCAATCTTTGATTCGTTTCAGAGTTTTTAATCAGAATAATTCCAATTAATCCAAAAAACATCATATCAATCGGATCGACAAGATGTCTAAGAAAAGACTGTTTAATTGTAACATTTTTTTTAGTATTTATATCAATAGGTTTCAATCCAACAATTAAATTTCCAAAAGTCGAATTTAGAACTGTTTCAAAAACACAAAAATAGACGAACCAAAAAATGATTATAGGTAAAGTTTTTAATCCACTAACAGAATAAGCTCCTTCACTATTCAATTCTCCAAAGTTTCTTAAATAAAAGAAAGTAATAAAAATGATAATTGTGTAATCTATTAATGCAGCTAATACTCTACGTAAAATGTATTTTTCTTGATTCATAAACTAAATATAGAGTTTTATTCTTAACTTTTCTTAAGAAAATCTTCTCTTAAGATTTCGTAAATTTACAGATTCAAACGAAAACTCAATGTACTTAATATACGATACAGAGACAACTGGTCTTCCGAAAGATTGGAATGCACCGATTTCTGATTCCGACAACTGGCCGCGATGTATACAAATCGCTTGGCAATTGCACGATGAAATGGGGCAAATTATTGAACATCAAGATTATTTGGTTCGTCCAGATGGTTTTGATATTCCGTACGATTCTGAGCGTATTCACGGAATTTCAACTGATTTAGCTACCGAAAAAGGAGTTCCATTAAAAGAAGTTTTAGATAAATTCAATGAAGTTTTAGGTAAAGCTAAATTTATTGTTGGACAAAATTTAGGTTTCGATATCAACATTATGGGAGCCGAATTTTATCGTCTGAATTATGAAAATAATTTAGCAGATAAACCTGTTTTGGATACATGTACAGAAGTTACCGCAGAGTTGTTAAAACTTCCTGGTGGTCGTGGTGGTCGTTACAAATTACCAACGTTAACAGAATTGCATGAATATCTTTTTGGTGTTCCATTTGGTGAAGCACACAACGCAACTGCGGATGTGGAAGCAACGACACGTTGTTTTTTTGAGTTGATTCGTAAAGGTATTTTTACAAAAAATGAATTAGAAGTTGAAGATGAATATTTTGTTCGATTTAATGAAATCAATCAAACAAATATTCAACCAATTGGATTAAATCATGTCAATTTAAAGAAAGCTTCACAAGAAATTGCAAAAGCAAAAGCGAAAGAAGAAGGAGGTGATGAGGTAGTTGAAATTTCAGAAGAAGTTTTAGCGCAGTTTGAGAAAGCAAAATTTGCACATTTACATAATCATACACAATTCTCAATTTTACAATCAACGATTTCTGTTAAAGATTTAGTAGCTGCAGCTTCAAAAAATAAAATGCCTGCGGTTGCAATGACCGATCATGGAAATATGATGGGAGCATTTCATTTTAATGCAGAAGTACAAAATCATAACAAAGCAGCAAAAGAAAAGAATGAAGAATTAATTGCAGAAGGAAAAGAACCAACTGAAGTGTTAATAACACCTATTATTGGTTCGGAATTTTTTGTTTGTGAGAATCATTTAGATAAATCAAAAAAAGATAATGGTTATCAAATCGTTGTTTTTGCAAAGAATAAAAATGGTTATCATCATTTAGCAAAAATGGCGTCGAAAGCATATACAGATGGTTTTTACTATGTGCCTCGTATTGATAAAGCGATTATTGAAGAATATAAAGAAGATTTGATTGTTTTATCTGGAAATTTGCAAGGTGAAGTTCCAAATAAAATTTTGAATCTTGGTGAAAAACAAGCCGAAGAGGCCTTGCTTTGGTGGAAAGAGCAATTTGGTGATGATTTTTACATCGAATTGATGCGTCATGGTCAAGAAGATGAAGATCGTGTCAACCAAACATTGCTTGCTTTTGCGCGCAAACACAATGTAAAAGTTGTCGCAACAAATAATACCTATTACATTAACCAAGACGATTCGAATGCCCACGATATTTTGTTGTGTGTACGAGATGCCGAGAAACAATCGACTCCTATTGGTCGTGGTCGTGGATTCCGTTTTGGTTTGCCAAATCAAGAATATTATTTTAAGTCGGAAGCAGAAATGAAACAATTGTTTCAAGACATTCCCGAAGCAATTATTAATATTCAAGAAATTGTTGATAAGATAGAAGAATACACGCTTTATCGAGATGTATTACTTCCAAAATTTGATATTCCCGAAGAATTTCATCACGCAGAAGATGATGAAGATGGAGGAAAAAGAGGTGAGAATGCTTATTTAAAACATTTAACCTACGAAGGTGCAAAAATTCGTTACCCAGAATTGACCGACGAAATTAAAGAACGTTTGGATTTCGAATTAGCCACAATTGAAAAAACAGGTTATCCTGGTTATTTCTTGATTGTACAAGATTTCATCGCAGCAGCTCGTAAAATGGGCGTATCGGTTGGTCCAGGTCGTGGTTCGGCGGCAGGATCAGCAGTTGCTTATTGTTTATGGATTACCAATTTAGATCCGATAAAATACGATTTACTTTTTGAGCGTTTCTTAAATCCAGACCGTGTATCTATGCCCGATATCGATATCGACTTTGATGATGAAGGACGATCATTGGTAATGGATTATGTGATTGATAAATATGGAGCAAATCAAGTAGCGCAAATTATCACATACGGAACAATGGCGGCTAAATCTTCGATAAAAGATACAGCACGTGTATTGGATTTACCATTATTTGATGCCAATCGTGTAGCAGGTTTAATTCCAAATATGAAATTGGCAAAGATTTTCAATTTAGATGATAATGCCTTAAAAGAATCCTTAAAACCAGAAGAATTTGATGCGGTAAGTGAATTAAAGCGTTTATCAAACGGAACTGATTTAGCTGCTGAAACTATTCAACAAGCTAAAATCTTAGAAGGTTCTGTACGTAATACGGGTATTCACGCGTGTGGAGTGATTATTACGCCAGATGATATCACCAATTTCGTTCCTGTAACAACTGCCAAAGATTCAGATTTATATGTGACTCAATTTGATAACTCGGTTGCAGAAAGTGCCGGATTATTGAAGATGGACTTCTTGGGGTTGAAGACCTTAACGTTGATTAAAGATACGATTAAGTTAGTGAAGGCAAGAACAGGAATCGAGATTGATCCTGATGAAATTCCGATTGATGACGAAAAAACATATGAGCTTTTCCAACGAGGTGAAACAGTTGGAGTTTTTCAATACGAGTCGCCTGGAATGCAAAAATATATGAAGGATCTTCGTCCAACTGTTTTTGCAGATTTAATCGCCATGAACGCCCTGTATCGTCCAGGTCCAATTGAATATATTCCATCTTTCGTTCGTCGAAAAAATGGAGAGGAACCGATTACCTATGATTTGGATGCGATGGAAGAGTATTTATCAGAAACCTATGGGATTACTGTTTATCAGGAGCAAGTAATGTTACTTTCGCAGAAATTAGCAGGATTCTCGAAAGGTGATGCCGACGTTTTGCGTAAAGCTATGGGTAAAAAGCAAAAAGCTGTCTTGGATAAAATGAAACCAAAATTTGTTGCGCAAGCTTCAGAAAAAGGGCATGATCCTAAGATTTTAGAAAAAGTTTGGACAGACTGGGAAGCCTTCGCATCGTATGCATTCAACAAATCGCATTCAACATGTTATGCATGGGTAGCGTATCAAACAGCTTATCTGAAAGCACATTATCCAGCAGAATATATGGCGGCTGTTCTTTCAAATAATATGAATGATATCAAGCAAGTGACCTTCTTTATGGAAGAGTGTAAGCGAATGGGATTAGCTGTACTTGGACCAGATATCAACGAATCCATTACAAAATTTAATGTAAACGAAAATTACGAGATTCGTTTTGGAATGGGAGCTGTAAAAGGTGTTGGGCAAGCCGCAGTAAACTCGATAATTTCTGAACGTGAAGCAAATGGTCCGTTCAAAGATATATACGATTTTGTTAAACGTGTCGAATTGCGAACAGTGAACAAAAAAACAATCGAAAACTTAGTTTTAGCTGGAGGTTTTGATTCGTTTGAATTTCATCGTGGACGTTATTTTTATATCGAAAATACGACAACTAATTTGGAAAAATTAATCAAATACGGAGCAAACTTCCAAGAGCAAAAAAACTCTGCTCAAACCTCTTTATTTGGCGATTTTGGTGGCGATTCTGTGATAGAAGATGTAGTGCCGATGCTACCAGATTGCGAAAAATGGAACATGTTGCAACGTTTATCTAAAGAAAAAGAAGTGGTTGGGATTTATATTTCTTCTCATCCATTAGATGATTTCAAACATGAGCTGAAAATGGCTTCCAATTGTAGTATTTCGGATATTAATGCAAACGAGGATAATTTTGTCAACAAAGAAGTATCGATTTGTGGAATGATGTCAAATATTCAACATCGAATTGCGAAAAATGGAAATGAATTTGGTATTTTTACGTTCAGTGATTATACCGATTCCATGGATATTATGGTTTTTGGAGGAGATTATTTGAAATATAGACACTTTATGCAAGAGAATATGTTCTTGAATTTGAAATTGAATATCTCGAAAAAAGAATTCAAAGATAAAGAAGGAAACGTGACGCAAGGGCGAGTGTATAAAAATATCACGAATATTCTGTTGTTAAATGAAATTGTAGAAAAACAAGCCGAAAAAATGACGGTAAAGATTGAAGTTCCAGCATTTTCGGAAGAAACTTTTACCAAACTATCGGATATTATGTACAAATATCAAGGAGATAAATTATTGAAAATCCAACTAATTGATCCAAAAGATTATTTGAATAATTTAGATTTGCCAGCAGGTAAAATTAAAATAAATATTTGCCGAGATTTGTTAAAAGAATTAGATGAATTACAGGAGATTACATTTAAACTGAATTAATTATACATTTCATTTATCTTGTAATTGACAGATAATATAAAAGGAATTTTTCTGCAATAAAATTTTATGTAGATTTGTAAACTTAAGATTAGATAAAAAATATAAGATTATGGCATTAGAAGTAACAGACGCATCATTTGCATCGGATATTATAGAGTCAGGAAAACCTGCAATGGTTGATTTTTGGGCTGTTTGGTGTGGTCCTTGTAGAATGGTTGGTCCAGTTGTGGAAGAGCTAGCTACAGAATATCAAGGAAAAGCAGTGATTGGTAAAGTTGATGTAGACACAAACCAAGAAGTTGCTGCAAAATACGGAATCCGTAACATTCCTACAATTTTATTCTTCAAAGACGGAGAAGTTGTAGATAAAGTTGTTGGAGTTGTTCCAAAAGAACAATTAGTAGAAAAATTAAATGCGATTTTATAATAGATTAAATCGTTGATTATGAAATAAAAAAATCTCGGATGAAAAGTTTCCGAGATTTTTTTAGAAAAAAGTTTAGGTTTTATCAGAAAACCGCCTATATTTGCAATCCGAAATCAATACAGATTTTGATCCGGTAGTTCAGTTGGTTAGAATACTTGCCTGTCACGCAAGTGGTCGCGGGTTCGAGTCCCGTCCGGATCGCAAAAAGTTTCGTTCTTTTACACAATATATTTTTTATAATTTCTGATCCGGTAGTTCAGCTGGTTAGAATACTTGCCTGTCACGCAAGTGGTCGCGGGTTCGAGTCCCGTCCGGATCGC
>NZ_CALGVK010000008.1:0-7309 GCF_937930195.1 uncultured Empedobacter sp. | reverse complement strand
TGAATACCAATAATTAAAATAGATAAGTCATGAATAAAAAAGTGTCAGTAAGAAAGAAAAGAAATTTAAAACGTAAAAAACTCCCAAAGTTACCTTTGAGAGTTTTAGATATTGTGATTAAACTAAAGCTTAGTTTAATAATTCTTTTACTTTATCCGCTGCATCTTGTAAAGTGATTGCAGAGTGAACCTGTAATCCAGATTCGTCAATCATTTGTTTTGCAACTTCAGCATTTGTTCCTTGTAAACGAACAATGATCGGAACATTGATCGCGTCTCCCATGTTTTTGTAAGCATCTAAGATACCTTGAGCAACACGGTCACAACGTACAATACCACCAAAGATATTCACTAAGATTGCTTTTACGTTTTCGTCTTTTAAGATGATACGGAAAGCTTTCTCTACACGCTCAGCATCAGCAGTACCACCAACATCTAAGAAGTTAGCTGGGTTACCACCAGATAATTTGATGATATCCATAGTTGCCATTGCTAATCCAGCTCCATTCACCATACATCCTACGTTTCCGTCTAATTTCACGAAGTTTAATCCTGCTTCACCAGCTTCAACTTCTGTTGCATCTTCTTCTCTTGTATCACGTAATGCAGCGATATCTGGATGACGGAATAATGAGTTGTCGTCGATAGTAACTTTCGCATCTACTGCGATAATTTGATCGTCAGATGTTTTAAGAACTGGGTTAATTTCGAACATAGAAGCATCAATTGCTACATATGCGTTATATAAAGCGGTGATAAATTTCACTCCTTCTTTGAATGCGTTTCCTGATAAACCTAAGTTAAAAGCAACTTTACGCGCTTGGAAACCTTGGATTCCTACAGTAGGATCAATTTCTTCTGTAAAAATTTTATCTGGAGTAGACTCTGCAACTTCCTCGATATCCATTCCACCTTCTGTAGAATACATAATCATATTTTTACCTGTTGCACGGTCTAATAATACAGATACATAATACTCTTCTGTTTGAGATTCACCAGGATAATACACATCCTCTGCGATTAACACTTGATGTACTTTTTTCCCTTCGGCAGAAGTTTGAGGTGTAATTAATTGCATTCCGATAATATCGTTTGCTCTTTCTTTCACCTCGTCCAAGTTTTTAGCAAGTTTTACTCCGCCTCCTTTTCCACGACCACCTGCGTGAATTTGAGCTTTTACAACATGCCAACCTGTACCTGTTTGTTCAGTTAATGCTTTAGCAGCTTCTACAGCTTCCTCTGGTGTAGTAGCAACGATACCACGTTGTACTTTTACACCATATTTACTAAGGATTTCTTTACCTTGATATTCGTGAAGATTCATTTTTTTTGATTTTTCAATTACAAAAATAAAAATATTGTTGATGTATTCTAAATTTTGCCATATTAATTTTATCAGCTTCTACGAAAAAAGCAATTAAAATTAGTTATATGCATGGTACAAGATACAACTATTCATGATATAACAAGTCAAAACAAATGGGATATGATTTTTTAATCGTATTTTGTACACTATAAAATCTTTCATAAAAGTAGAATGAAAATTTAAGCTAAAAAAACTTAGAACTTCAGATTTAAGACTTAACACATAATTTATATCTTTACCTCATGATAAAAGCAGAAAATATTGTCAAAAAGTTTGGTGAATTAGAAGTGCTAAAAAATGTTTCTTTATCCATTGCAGAAAAAGAAATCGTTTCGATCGTAGGAGCTTCTGGAGCTGGTAAAACGACTTTACTTCAGATTTTGGGAACGCTTGAAAAAAGTTCTGAACCAAAGAAATATAATACGTCTATTCAAATTGCGGGACAAGATGTCACCAAGTTAAATGATCGTGATTTATCAAAATTTCGAAACGAAAATATTGGATTCATCTTTCAGTTTCATCAATTGCTGCCCGAATTTAATGCCATAGAAAATATTTGTATTCCAGCTTTTATCAAAAAAACTAAAAAAGCGGATGCCGAACAACGTGCCAAAGAATTGATGTCGTATTTAGGATTGTCGCATCGTTTGACGCATAAACCGAATCAATTGTCGGGTGGAGAGCAACAACGTGTGGCTGTTGCGCGTGCATTAATCAATCAACCAAAGATTGTTTTTGCAGATGAACCTTCAGGAAATTTAGATTCTAAAAATGCAGAAGAGTTACACGATTTATTTTTCAAATTGAGAGATGAGTTTGGACAAACCTTCGTGATTGTGACGCATAATGAAGAGTTGGCGAATATGTGCGATCGAAAATTGGTGATGGCAGACGGAATGTTTCAAACAGAATTATAATGAATAAAAAAGAACTGAAAGATTTTTTAGACGAAAAAGTTCTTCAGTACAATACGTTAGATTTTATCGATTCTGATCCTGTTCAGATTCCACATCGGTTTTCTGTAAAAGAAGATATCGAGATTGCAGGGTTTTTGGCTGCTACAATTGCGTGGGGTAATCGTAAAATGATTATCAATAATGCCAATAAAATGATGCAGTTAATGGGAAATTCGCCTTATGACTTTGTGATGAATTTCTCTGAAAATGATTTAGAAAATTTAGATGGGTTTGTACATAGAACATTCAATAGCGATGATTTGAAATTTTTTATACAATCGCTTCGCAATATTTATCAGCATCACGGAGGGTTGGAGCAGGTTTTTGCGAAACATCAAACTTCAGACTCTATGCAAGTCGCGATATCGCATTTCAAACAAACTTTTTTTGAAATTGAACATTTACCTCGTACAACTAAACATATTTCAGATCCATTGAATAATTCTGCTGCAAAACGCATTAATATGTATTTACGATGGATGGTGAGAGCAGATAAACAAGGGGTAGATTTGGGAATATGGAAATCGATTCCAACCGCTGTACTTTCTTGTCCATTGGATGTGCATTCAGGAAATGTAGCGCGAAAACTGGGGGTGTTGACCCGAAAACAAAATGATGCAAAAGCCTTGAAAGAATTAGATGGCAAACTTCGTGAAATGGATGCAAATGATCCTGTGAAATACGATTTTGCTCTATTTGGATTGGGTGTTTTTGAAGGCTTTTAATCGTTAAAATATCATAAAGTAAATTAGCATATTTCAAGATTTTGATTGGTGTTTGTAAATAAAACATTGATTTTAAATTTTAGACCCGTTGTGCATTTTGTTTATTTTAATTTAAAATACACAACTGATATTTTAAGATTAATTTTTATCTCGTTTAACATTCATTTTCGTTCAGATGGTTTATTTTAGAGGAACCTAATTTAATTGATAAATAAGAGTAAATGGTAAAGGTACTTGTAGGAGAGGAATTTAAAGAAGTTAATTTAAAAGGAAACTTGCGAAATAGATATGTTATTTCAAATTTTGGACGCTTGGTAAGTTTTCAAGAGGGGATAGAAATAGATGGTCGATTATTGAAAGGAAGTTATACCAACGGTTATCGAATCTTGCGATACAGTTACAAAGATGAGTTAGGGAAGAAAAAGTATACTCAAAATTTAATCTATCATCTCGTTGCAGAAAAATTTTTACCACGACCAACAGAAGATCAAAAATATTTATTACACCTCGATTTTGTAAAAGACAATGACAATGTAACTAATTTGAAATGGGCAACATTAGAAGAATTTAGAGAACATTTTATGAGTAGTCCTTACTATGAAGAGGGAAAAGAAAAGTCTAAAAAGACTCGACAAATGATGGATGGTAATAAATTGACTACAACTGATGTTATTCGAATCAAGAAAATGTTAGCCAATCCTAATCGTAAAACAAGGTTACGAATTATAGCCAAACAATTTGGAATTAGTGAAATGCAGTTGTACCGAATAAAATCGGGTGAAAATTGGGGGCATATAAAAGTTGATTAATCAGATTAAATACAAGTGATTAGTTTAGAAAACGATAGTTGAATTATTTCGAGTATCGTTTTTTGTTTGATATAAATTGTATTTTTATCCAAAATAAAGTTGAAATGAAAGAATTAAATGGTATAAAATATATCGAGCGTTTACCTGCTGTTAAGTCGGATGCAACACCTTTGTTTGTCCTGATTCATGGTTATGGGAGTAATGAAGAAGATTTGTTTTCGTTTGCGCAAGATTTACCACCGCATGCACATATTGTAAGTGTTCGTGCAAGATATGATCTTGTTTATGGAGGTTATGCGTGGTATGATATTAATTTTGTGAACAACGAAAAATGGATGGATGAAGAGCAGGCAATAGAATCTCGAAATAAATTGGTTGAATTTATAGATACGATTGTTCAACAAGAAAATCTAGATGAAAAGAATGTAACCTTAATGGGCTTTAGTCAAGGCGCTATTTTGAGTTATGCCATTTCGTTGAATCATCCAGAAAAGATCAAGAATGTCGCGATTTTAAGTGGTTATCCAGAACATAAAATAATAGGTGAAATAGATGCATCTAACGATTTTTCGAACTTAAATTTCTTTGTTTCTCACGGAACAGATGACGTGGTTTTACCTATCGATTTGGGAAGAATGGGAGATGGATTTTTAAATGATTTGAACATCAAACACGAATACCATGAATACAGAAGTGGACATGGGATTGTTCCTCAAAATTATTTTGATTTGATGGATTGGATCAAAAGATTTTAAATAAATTTAACTTCTATGGCGTCGCCATGATATTCTTTAAATGAGGCGTCATAGAATTCGATATTGGTATAACGATACAATAATTCGGTGATTTCTTTTTTTAGAATTCCTTTTCCGTATCCATGAATCAAAATCAACCGAACTTGACTTTCGAACATTGCACGTTCTACTTCATTTCGTGCCACATCCAATTGTGTTTGTATGATTTCTGCATTGTTCAAATCTCGCCAATTGTCTACCAAATTTTCGATATGTAAATCAACTTCTCGTGTTAAATAGGGATGACGGTGCGATTTGCGAAATGTTTTGAATTTGGGTTTCGAAAATTCTTTGATTTCCTCATCACGGTATTCATCATAATCAATTTCAATCGCTTTGATAATTTCTTCTTGATGATATTCATACTCAAAACCAAACGCATCATTAAAGTAGACAAAATCACCTTTTAACTTGGTAATTGTCCCTGAAATATTATCATCTATCACTTTAACTTTCGTTCCAATCTTGAACATTTCCTACATTTTTAGCAAAATTAAGAATTATTTTATGAGTTTTTAGATTGTTGTATTATTCAATTCAAAATCAATGTTGTATTTTTGACCATTAAACTAACCAAATGTCAAATCAACCTAAGAAAATAAAAGTACTTTTTAGGCTTCGTTCGTTAGAAATGGGTGGAGTTCCGAGAGTAGTTTTAGATTTATTGCGCAACTTGCCGAAAGATAAATTCGAATTCACATTGATGCTTAATTTATATCAAGGTGAATTGGTCAAAGAAATTCCAGCAGATTTAAAAGTAATTGTTGTAGAAAAAGGAAAAGAACAAATGAGTTCTAATTCTTTTGTTCAAAAAATGCAGCTGATTTGGCGCCGATTGAAATTAGAAGTCTATGATCGATTTCCTTCAATATTATATGCCTTAAAAGTTCCTGAAAAATACGATATCGAGGTTTCTCCAGGTTATGCAGAATTTGATATGGTATTGAATTCTCCAGATAAAAACTCGCGTAAAATAGGATGGTTTCATACAGATGTTGGTTACGATAAAGACCAAAAGCGTGTGTTGAGTAGAATTGAAAAAATGAAACATTTTGATTTTATGATTTTTGGTTCAAAACAAACACGACAAGTGATTGATGATTTGTATCAAGTAAAGTATCCAAAATCTACCGTAATTTATAATGTGATAAAAGTGGAGGAGGTTCTTAAAAAAGCTGAACTATTCGAGCATTCTTATGAAACAACGTTACCTGTATTTTCTTCAATGGGGCGCTTGCATCACCGCAAAGGCTATCATACATTGATGAAAGTTCATAAACGATTATTAGAGGATGGGTTTCATCATAAAATTGCAGTTATTGGAGGTGGTAATGAAATGGAAAATTTGAAGAATCAACAAAAGGAATTAGCTGTTGAAAACTCGTTTTTATTATTGGATTCTCAGACCAACCCATATCCCTATATCAAAGCATCCGATTATTTTATATTACCTACACAATCAGAGTCTTATCCGTTGGTGATAGGAGAGGTGATGTGTATGCGTAAACCTATTATATCTACAAATGTTGGTGGAATAGCGGAGATGATTGAGGATGGAGTTGATGGAGTTTTGATTCAATATGATGAAGATGAAATGTATCAAGCAATGAAATCATTTTTTACTAACCCAGAGTTGGTGAATAAAATTATACAAGGCACATCTACAGCATCTACTAAATTTGATGAAAATGAAATTTATCGTCAAGTAACTGAGGTTTTTGAACAACAATATCAATTAAAATTAGCAAATGAACGAGGTTAAAATAACGATTATTACACCTTCGTATAATCGTGCGCATACATTGCCGCGTGTGTATGATTCGTTGAAAAATCAAACGTTCAAAGATTTTAAATGGATCATTATGGATGATGGTTCTACGGATAACACCAAAGAAATTGTTGAGCACTTCAAATCTGAAGGTTTACTAGATATAGAATATTTTTGGAACGAAAATCAGCATAAGTTTATTACGGTTTTTGAAGGAATTAAGAAAGTAACTTCACCTTATTTCATGATTGTTGATTCGGACGACTCTTATCCCATAGATTCGTTACAACTATTATTTGATGAAGTTGAGCAAATTCAGAATCAAGAGGAGTTTATATCCGTGATGGGATTATCTCAGTTTGAAGACGGAAGAATAGTTGGTCACGAGTATCCAAATAATGGATTTGATGGATCTATTTTCGATATGCGTTACAAGCATAAAGTACGTGGTGATAAATTTGGGATTTTTATCACAAAGACTTATCAACAATTGTTGATAAACTTCGATTATTCAATTTATCAAGGGAAAGGCTACATTCCGCAAGCAGTATTCTTCAATACCTATGATGCAAATGGAGTGAAAACAAGGTTTGTGAATAAAGTTGTTCGTAACTATCATTTAGACGAAACAGATGAACATTCTGTTTCCAATACACGTTGGACAGGTAAAAATACATTTGGATTGATGGAAGGTTATAAATCATTCTTAAATTCTTATGGAACAAAACTATTTCATTATCCCAAAACTTTAATTCGTAATTTAGTTGGATACCAAATCTATGCGATGATTAATCATAGAAATCTTTCAGAAATAAACAAAGAATTGAAGCATTTCAACATGTTGTCTATCTTGATTTATCCGTTGTCATTCGTTTATTATAAATTAAAGTAA
>NZ_CALGVK010000007.1:0-17942 GCF_937930195.1 uncultured Empedobacter sp. | reverse complement strand
TTTGAATAAGATTTATTCATCAAGAGATGTTCTATCTCTTAATTTGGTGCAGGTTATTGCACGTTCTATTTTTTCATTATAAAATAGAATTTTTGAAATTCTATATCAGGTCGTTTCAGACAAAATAATCAGTTACTATCGCGAGATAGTTGAGTAGTTCATATAAGTTTAATTAAAAACAATTCATGGGTTTAAAAGTAGGCATTATCGGTGCTGGACCAAGTGGTTTAGCTATGTTAAGAGCATTCGAGTCGGAAGAAAAGAAAGGTAACAAAATTCCAGAAATTAAATGTTTTGAGAAGCAAGACAACTGGGGAGGAATGTGGAATTACACTTGGCGTACAGGTGTAGGTAAATACGGAGAGCCGTTACACGGCAGTATGTATAAATATTTGTGGTCGAATGGACCAAAAGAATGTTTAGAATTTGCGGATTATACGTTTTCTGAGCATTTTGATCAAACAATATCTTCTTATCCACCGCGAGAAGTTTTGTTTGATTATATACAAGGAAGGATTAAACAAAGTAATGCACGAAAGTACATACAGTTTAATACCGTTGCAAGGTGGGTAGATTATGTAGAAGAGAAGAAGCAATTTCGTGTTGTTTTTGATGATTTAAAGAAAAATGAAACTTTTGAAGAGTTTTTTGATTATTTAGTTGTCGGAACAGGGCATTTTTCTACACCAAATATGCCTTATTTTAAAGGAATAGAAAATTACACAGGAAATGTAATGCATGCGCATGATTTTCGTGGTGCAGATCCTTTTATTGATCAAGATATTTTGTTGATTGGTAGTAGTTATTCTGCAGAAGATATTGCCGTACAATGTTATAAACACGGTACTAAGTCAGTTACGATTTCATATCGTACGAATCCGATTGATTGTAAATGGCCACAAGGGATAGAAGAATTACCTATGGTAACACATTTTGAGGATAAAAAGGCTTTTTTTAAAGATGGAACTGTAAAAGAGTTTGATTCTGTTATCATGTGTACAGGTTATCAACATAAGTTTCCATTTTTACCAGATAATTTACGTCTAAAAACCAAAAATTGTCTGTATCCAGAAGGGATGTATAAAGGTGTAATATCAGATGCTAACGCTCAATTGTTATTTTTGGGAATGCAAGATCAATATTATACATTCAATATGTTTGATGCACAAGCATGGTTTGCACGAGATTATATTTTAGGTCGAATTAATTTACCTTCTAAAGAAGCTATTCAGACTGATATTCAAAAATGGATGGAAGATGAAAGTAAATGTATTTCAGCAGATGATCATGTTGATTTTCAAACAAATTATATTAAAGATTTGATTGAATTAACAGATTATCCAATGTTTGATTTGGATAAAGTTGCCGAAATGTTCAAAGTTTGGTTAAAAGATAAAGAAGAAAATATTTTGACTTATCGCGATAAAACATTCACATCTGTTATGGACCAAACAAAAGCAGAAAAACATCATACACCTTGGATGAAGGAATTGGATGATAGTTTAGAACGATATTTAGATGAAGATCCAATTGATGAGAAAGAGTTAGAAAAAACAAATTATTATTAATACAATCAAAAAGACTAACAATTATGTTGGTCTTTTTTTATTTTTCGATTGTATATTTAAACATCATTTTTAACAATGAAAAATGATTCTTTTGAATCTTTTAACTCAATATGATGTAATACAATAGAAATGGAAATTCAATATTTTTTCGAATTATTTGGAACACTTTTTTTTGGGATTTCTGGCGCTTTAGCTGCAGACGAAAAATCAGGTAACGATTGGTTTGGTGTTACTTTTATTGCATTCTTAACCTCAATTGGAGGAGGAACAGTACGTGATATTTTGCTTTCTGTAGAGATTATGTGGATCAAAGATGTTAACCTTATATATGCTGTTGCAATTGGTGTTATTCTGGCTGCAATTTTTTATAAACCGTTACTCAATCTACGCAAAACCTTTATGCTTTTCGATACGTTGGGAATTGCGTTGTTTACGATAGTTGGTTTAGAAAAAGCTTTAAATCTTGGGATACATCCTGTTATTGCACCAGTCATGGGAATGTTTACAGCGGTATTTGGTTCTGTTATACGCGACATGATGTTAAATGAAGTTCCAATAATTTTTAAAAAAGAAATTTATGCGTTTGCATGTCTTTGTGGTGCAATTATATATTTAATTTTATGGCAATTGGATATTAGTCGTAATGTTAATTTCTTTATTTCTGGCGGAGCAATTGTTGCTATTCGTTTGGCTGCAGTAAAATACAATTTGTCCTTGCCTAAGTTCAAAAGTCATTAACAAGAAGATTAAAATCCTTTAACTATCTTAGCAAATTAATTTTTATACATGGAAATTCAATACATTTTTGAATTATTCGGAACTGTTGTATTCGCAATTTCAGGTGCTTTAGCTGGTGATGAAAGACGAAAACACGATTGGTTTGGAATCGCTTGTTTTGCTTTTATAACTGCTGTTGGAGGAGGAACCTTGCGCGATTTATTTTTGAATAGTTATCCGTTGGTTTGGATTAGCGATATGAATGTGATTTATGCCGTTTTTGCAGGAATTTTATTAGCAGGAATATTTTTTAAGTATTTTTCACGTTTACGAATTACTTTAATGCTTTTTGATACATTAGGAATCGCTTTATTTACAATAGTAGGTTTAGAGAAAGCACATTCTTTAGGTGCAAATGATTTTATAGCTGTGATGATGGGAATGATGACGGCTGTGATGGGCGGAATGTTGCGTGATGTTTTGATGAATAGAACGCCGTTTATTTTTGTACAAGAAATTTATGCAACAGCGTGTATTGTAGGTGGGGTAGCTTATCTAATTTTTGATGATTTTGGGCTGGATCGAAATATTAATTTCATTGTTTCAGGAGCTATTATTGCTGCAATTCGTATTGTGACAGTTAAGTTTAATTTATCGTTACCTAAATTTTATTAATCATGCAAAAAACACCATTTAATCAAGAAATTTGGACAGGAAGAATTGATTCTGAAGATGGAGAGTTAGGCTTAAGAATTCATCAAGTAATCAATGATTATGATCAATTTGAATCAGCATCCATTCAACCAAAAGTAATTCTTGGTTTTTGTTCAGAAGAAGGAGTTGAACGAAATAAAGGAAGAATTGGCGCAAAGAATTCACCAGATTTCATTCGAAAAGCATTAGCCAATTTGCCTTTGCATTTTTCTGAAACAGATTCTATTTTTGATACTGGAAATATTGTTTGCGACGACAAAGATTTAGAAACTGCGAGAGAAGAACAGGTTAATCAAGTTCATAAAATCATCAAACAAAATCATTTTCCGATAGTGATTGGCGGTGGACACGAAACAGCTTTGGGCGATTTTTTAGCTTTAGCACAATCACATCAAAATATTGGAATTATCAATCTTGATGCGCATTTTGATTTGAGAACGCCAAATCCGCAATCTACTTCTGGCACACCATTTTATGAAATGGCAAAGTATTGCGAACAAAACGAAATGAATTTTAATTATATTCCAATTGGTATTCAAGAATTGGGAAATACGAAAGCATTATTTTATCGAGCAGAAAACTTAGGTGTTAAGTTTATCATGGCCGATGAAGTACACTTAAATCTGAATAAAATTTTAGAAGACCTAAAAATTATCATTCAACAATATGATGCACTTTATGTGTCATTGGATATGGATGTTTTTGATGCAGCTTATTCACCTGGTGTAAGTGCAACGACAATTAATGGTTTGACTCCTTTTCAAGTAAAATATATTTTGAAGGTTTTAATGAATTCGAATAAAGTTAAAATCTTTGATTTGGTCGAGTATAATTCGCTTTTTGATGTTGATAACTCAACAGCGAAACTCTCTGCACAAATGATTTACGAAGTTTTAAGACATTAATTATGAAATAATTTACAATATTTTGTAACCTTTTTCAGTTATCTGCGTATACATATATAGTGGTGTTAATAAATCACCCAAGAAATCGATAATAATCATTTTAAAATAAGAGGGTTTTAGTTAAATGAGACAGCTTAAAATTACAAAGCAGGTAACAAATCGTGAAACTGCGTCGTTGGATAAATACTTACAAGAAATTGGTAAAGTAGATTTGATTACAGCGGAGGAGGAAGTAGAGTTAGCACAACGTATCAAAGCAGGAGATCGTGTTGCCTTAGAAAAATTAACAAAAGCAAACTTACGTTTCGTGGTTTCTGTTGCGAAACAATACCAAAATCAAGGTTTAAGTTTACCAGATTTAATTAATGAAGGAAATTTAGGTTTGATTAAAGCAGCACAACGTTTCGACGAAACACGTGGTTTCAAATTTATCTCGTATGCCGTTTGGTGGATTCGTAAATCTATCTTACAAGCATTGGCAGAACACTCTCGTATTGTACGTCTACCATTAAATAAAATAGGATCCATTCCTAAAATTAATAAAGCGTATGCTTTATTAGAGCAAGAACATGAGCGTGCCCCATCTGCAGAAGAAATTTCTGAAGTATTGGATATGTCAGAAGGTGACGTAAAAGAGTCGATGAAAAACTCTGGTCGTCACGTCTCAATGGATGCGCCATTAGTAGAAGGAGAAGATTCTAACTTATATGATGTATTAAATATTGGTGAATCTCCATCTCCAGACGTTCAGTTGATGATCGAATCTTTAAGAGTAGAGATTGAACGTGCTTTACAAACATTAACACCTCGTGAAGCTGATTTAATTCGTTTATACTTCGGATTAAACGGTCAACATCCGATGACGTTAGAAGAAATTGGTGAAACGTTTGATTTAACAAGAGAACGAGTTCGTCAAATTAAAGAAAAAGCAATTCGTCGTTTAAAACATACATCAAGATCTAAAATCTTGAAAACGTATATTGGACGATAAAAACATAAGAAAGCAGCTAAATAAGCTGCTTTTTTTATAAATATTAAAACACTTTATGAGAAACTTTATTTTACTATTTACTCTTATACTTTTTTCAACTTATTCTTTCGGTCAAAAGAAAATTGATCAAAATTTAGTTGGATTTTGGAAATCTACAATCTATCCAACAAAAAATGATCCTGTAAAAGGAAATGCTTTTATTGATAGAAAAGCTGATGGGACATTTACATTATTTTTAGAGTTGATTTACAATAATGATTCGATCTATGCTAAAGAAGTTGGACATTGGAACACGAATAATGATCTTTATACAGAAATTGGAGAAGAATACAATGACGAGTTTTCTTATAAGATAAATCAAAATCAAGTCAATTTTAAACTTAAAAAGAAGAAACAAGTTTTAGGATTTCGATCAGAAAAATTTGATGAAGAAAAATCATCCGATCAAACAAGTTATTATGAAGAGCAATATTCTATATTCAAAGCAAAATCTATGCAGAAATTGATGAATATGAGCGATAAAATAAATGGTTTTTCACATGACTCTTCAGATGGTGTTCAAGATGCTAGATTAGTAGGTATTTGGGAAGGTTCGGAAAAGGATAATCAAATAGAAGGAGTGTCTAAAGAATGGACAATGACTCGAAATATTGATGGAACTTTTGTTTTAGATTTTAAAACTAAAATGAAAGGAAGAAAAACAGAAAATCATATTGAGAAAGGAAAATGGTGGGTAAAAGATAATAAGTTTTACGAATATCATGAAGATTCTGGAATGACAGATGTTTATACATTTGAAGTTTTGAATGTAAATCAAATAAAATTTAAAGTTTTTGATTTATCATTTAATCAGAATAATAATAATTACGAATTTATTGATACAAGAAAAAAATAAATTAAAAACTCCAACTAAATTTAGTTGGAGTTTTTCGTTATAATAATTTTCCACTTAATAAAATTGCGGCAATTGTAAAGTAAATAATTAATCCAGAAACATCGACTAATGTAGCAACAAAAGGCGAAGATGCTGTTGCGGGATCAAATCCAATTTTTCTCAAAATAAATGGAACTAAAGATCCAGAAAGTGTTCCCCATAAAACAATGACAATTAGAGATAAGGCTACTGTTAAAGCTACATACAGCCAATATTCTCCATAGCTGTAAATACCTAATTCTTGCCAAATAAAAATTCGAATGAAGCCAACGAAACCAAGGATTGCACCTAAGATTAATCCCGAAGCAAATTCTTTTTTCATGACATACCACCAGTCTTTTAGTTTCAATTCGCCCAAAGCCATCGCACGAATAATCAGCGAAGCTGCTTGCGAACCAGAATTACCTCCACTCGAAATAATCAAAGGAACAAATAGAGCAAGCACCACAGCTTTTTCAATTTCATCATCGTAATAGCTCATAGCAGAAGCAGTAAACATTTCTCCAATAAAAAGAATCACTAACCATCCAGCTCTTTTTTTTATTAATTCTACAATAGGAGTTTTTGTATACGAAACATCCAGCTCTTCCATTCCTCCGAATTTCTGAATATCTTCTGTATCCCTCATTTTCATTCGATCCAAAATATCATCAAATGTGACAATTCCAACCAACACATTGTTTTCTGTAACAATAGGCATCGCAGATCGATCGTATTTATCAAAGACCTCTAAAGCTTCTTCTAAAGGAGTTGTTGTTGTGATAGAAACAAAATTATGATCTATCAAATCTTCCATTTTAGTTTCTTCATCAGCTAAAAGGATTTCTCCGATTTTTAAATCATCAATTAATCTATTTTTACCATCAACAATAAAAATGTACGTCAATGTTTCGGCTTTTTTTCCATATTTTTTGATATGTGCCAAAACTTGTTTTACGGTATAATGTTCCTTTACTTGAATATAATTTGGAGTCATTAATCGAGCAATGGAATCTTCATGATAACCAATTAGACTCAATGCAATTGCGCGTTCATCAGGATTCAAAAGATTGATTGAATGTTTAATTAACTCATCTGGAAAATTCTCAAAAAGTTCAGTTCTATCATCAGGATCTAAGTTATTCAAAACATCTGCTAAATCTTCGTCAGTTAAACTTTTAACAATTTCATATTGAACATCAGGGTCAAAATAGGAGAATACATCCACTTTATCATTAGAAAGCATATAAAAAGCTATATTTCTTCTTTTTATATCTAATGCAGTTAATTGCTCTGCAATATCCGCCGGATGTTGATTAAGCATATTATTTTCCATAAATTTGTTGTTTTTTATATCCCGAACTGCAAAATAAGCTATTTTGGGGAGAAGGGAGGTGAAAGGTTAGCTACTTTTAAGCTAATTTTAATGTTGAAATAATTTATGCATAAAATAGAAAATCAGCAAATCGAACATTTTATAAAATCTATGGGTGTAGACGAACGCTTTGCTGGTGTTTGGTCAGGTACAGATCATGGGAAATTTTTTAAAGGAGAAACAAACAGTTGGGTAGTGAACCGAAAAATGGATGGCACATTTACCGTTAGTTTCCAAACAGTTTATAGTGATGATACGGTAACGTATTCAGAAGATATCGGTTTGTGGTGTGTCAAAGAAGACGAATATTATGAATATCGTCAGTCCGATGTAAAAGCAGACCATTATACTTACATTTTTTTATCCAAAGATTCTATTCATTTCATTATCAACGAAGAATTGAAAGAAGAAGAACCATATAACTTCATCGATAATAGAGTTTTTCTTGATTAAAAAAAATAATTTATTTCTTCATTTTTTCTGTTATATTCGTATTGAAAATTAACACTAAAAATGAAAAAAACACTATTTACTTTACTCTTATCATCTTCTTTGTTTGCACAAGAAAAAGCAACCGATTTATTTAACGCAAATATCAGTTTTATCGGAATTGGAATTCAATACGAAAAAGCGTTAAACGATAATTTTACAGCTGTAGGAACTTTAGATTATATGGGCGGATTTTCTTATTCGAGCGATTCATATTATGGAGGTAGTGATTTTGATTATATTTTTACAACTCGTTTTGCCTTAGAAGGACGCCATTATTATAATTTTAATCGAAGAATTTCTAAAGGAAAAAATACAAAAAATAATTCAGGAAATTACATTGCGTTAAAAGGAGATTTTATTCCAGATTGGCTAACGAGTACAAATAAAGACAATGTTACAGTGAATCCGCAGGGGTCAATTACATTTAATTATGGATTGAAACGTTCTTTTGCGCAAAACTTTTTTTATGAGTTTTACACAGGATTAGGACTTTCTCTTTATCAAGATGAGCATTATTACTATTACGATACAATAAATGATAGTAGAAAAAGCAAGAAAGAAATGACAACTGGAGTTGCCTTAGATTTAGGTTTTCGAGTTGGATATAATTTCTAAAAAAATATAAATCGTTGAGTTTTCAACGATTTTTTTATTTCCTTACCTTTGCACCACAAAATACAAACAACAAACAAAAAAGTATGCCAATAGTAGCACCATCAATTTTAGCAGCCGATTTCGGAAACTTAGCAAAAGACATCGAAATGGTTAATAATTCACAAGCAGAATGGTTTCATTTAGATGTAATGGACGGCGTTTTTGTTCCGAACATCTCGTATGGAATGCCAATTATCGATAAAATCAATTCATTAACAGACAAAGTGCTTGATGTGCACTTGATGATTGTTGATCCAGACCGTTACATTTCGACTTTCAAACAAGTTGGCGCAGATATTTTAACCGTGCATTACGAGGCGTGTACCCACTTACATCGTACACTACAAGCGATAAAAGCAGAAGGAATGAAAGCTGGTGTGGCACTCAATCCGCATACACCTGTTTCGGTTTTAGAAGATGTAATTAACGATTTAGACTTGGTTTTAATCATGAGTGTTAACCCAGGTTTTGGAGGACAAAAATTCATCGAGAACACGTACAATAAAGTTTCTAAATTAAAACAAATGATTACGGAAGCAAATGCAAATGTTATCATCGAGATTGACGGAGGAGTTGGTATTCAAAATGCATCAAAATTAGTTGAGGCTGGTGCAGATGCGTTGGTTGCGGGGTCAGCAGTTTTCAATGCAGAAAATCCTACGGCGTACATCGAAGCGTTAAAAAAAGCATAAGTCTATACTTATCAACATATGTTAAAAACTGAATCAGCGATGGTTCAGTTTTTTTGTTTTTTGGGCATTCCCTTCGGGCGGGCTTTTCGTTGCAATCTTTGCTATTCAGCAAAGGATTTCCACTGCAATCCCTAACGCAATTTTTAGTTTTGTTCTCATTTAGTTAGCACTCTGAGTTAGTTTTAATAGAAGAAACTTTGTGTCTTAACTATTAAACGTACATCTAACGTTTGTCATTCTAATCCTGTCGAAGAATCTTTAAACTTCTTGTCAAACTTAAATGTTTTCAAATTAATACATTTTCGAATTGGCTAATTTATTCCCTAACTTTGTACCATGAACTTCTCCAAAGACAATTCAAAAAAGATTTATACAATTGATGAAATCAAAGATAAAATGGCAAAATATTGTCTTTATCAAGATCGTTGTCATTGGGAAGTAGAAAAAAAATTACGCGATTTTGATTTGATTCCAGAAGCAAAAGATGAAATTATTTTTAAACTTATTCATTATGGTTTTCTAAATGAAGAACGTTTTGTGCATAGTTTTGTCCGTGGAAAAGTCAATCAAAAAATGTGGGGAAGAAATCGTCTTCGTCAAGAATTAAAAATTCGACAGATTGATCAAAAATTAATTGAGAAAGCATTTAAAGAAGAAATCGATTTAGATAAATATTGGAATAATTTACTGCATTTAACTCGAAAAAAGTTTAGATTATTAGCTTCTGAGCGCGAATCGTTCAAAAAAACAAATAAAGTAAAAGCATATTTAACATACAAAGGTTATGAATTTGATCTAATGAATGATGCAATAAAAGAAATCGAATTAGAAAAAGAAAATTAAAAAGAGGAATATTAACATTCCTCTTTTTAACACTTACTCAATTCGTTTTCAAACTCTTGTAGATAATTCGCTAAATGAAAACCATCTACAAAACCATGATTTGCTTCTACCGAAACAGGCATGTACATTTTATTATTTTGTGTGTATGCTTTTCCGAAAATAATTCGAGGAATAGATTCTTCTGTTTCAAAATTACTTGGTTGCGTTAAACCTGTAAATCTCGACCAAGGAAAAGTAGAATGACGCACCAATCCTTCCGTAATATCTTCGTTTTTGATATGCAATCCTTCACAACGTTCAACACTTTTTATTTGTTCTTGTAATTGCGCATTAAAATCTTCAAAATCTTCAGTGAAATTCATGAATGCAAAACCAAAAGTTCCATCTTTTCGACCAATTGTTGTTCCGCAATCTAACTGATTGTACACGAAAATTTCATTATTCTCTAATCGAAATTTAAACTCATTGATTTTATTTTCAGCTTGCATAGAAGCAAATAAGTAAAGGGCAAAAAAAGAAACGTGATTTGCTTTGGCAAATTGATACGCTTTCGAGCATTCAACCTCTGCAACTATTCCGACATACGGATTATCCATTTTCGAGAACATATTAAAATGTTCAATTCGATTCCAACCTTCAGGATTAAATTTTTGTTTCATGCTGCAAAAATAAAAGCTACTTTTTGAAAAGAAGTTTTTATTTGATGTTTATTGAAAATATTTTTTTCTATACAGCTTGAATAAAATTATCGACCTGTTCTTCTAGTGTTACCCATGAAGTAACTAATCTTATGGCAGAATTCTCTTCATCTATTTTTTCCCAAATAAAAAAATCAAAATCTTGCTGTAATTTTTCGATAACAATATTTGGTAAAATAGGAAAGATTTGGTTAGAAGATGGTTCAGTAAGAAAATCATAACCTTTAGCTGAAATCCCTTTTGCTAATTTTTCGGCCATTTGGTTGGCATGTTTTCCCATTTCGAAAAATAAATTATCCCGAAACATTTCCGAAAACTGAATTCCAATCAATCTTCCTTTCGCTAACATTCCACCTTTCTGCTTGATATGATAACGAAAATCTTCATTCAGTTTTAAATTATTTATCACTATTGCTTCCCCTAAAAGAGCACCATTTTTCGTGCCACCGATATAAAAAACATCAGTATAATTCGCCATATCTTCCAAAGTCAAATCGCATTTAGAAGAAGTTAAAGCAGATGCCAAACGTGCACCATCAACAAAAAGATACAAATTGTTTTCTTGACAAAATTTATAAAGATGTTGTAATTCTATTTTTGTGTACACACTTCCGACTTCGGTAGAATTTGAGATGTAAACCAATTTTGGTTTTACCATATGTTCGTCTGTATGCATATTCAAAACAACAGCAATTTGTTCAGGCGTAATTTTCCCATTATTTGTCACAATTGTATTTACCTTATGCCCTGTTGCTTCTATTGCGCCAGTTTCGTGAACCGCAATATGTCCACTTTCTGCTGCAATCACAGACTCGTGAGGTTTTAGAATAGACGAAATCACAATTAAATTAGCTTGCGTTCCACCAGAAACAAAATGAATAGCCGAATCTTTTTTCAAGTATTTAAGGATTAATTCTCGTGCTTCATTACAAAACTCATCTTCACCATAACCAATACTTTGTATCGTATTAGTTTCGACTAATCGTTGTAAAATTGAAGGATGTGCACCTTCGCTATAATCGTTTTTAAAACTATATTTTTTCAAAATTGAAAGCTTATCTTTATGACAATAAAAGTAATGGTTTTCCTAAATCTTTCCTATTTTACATTCTATTTTTACGAATTAATTAAACCCAAATTATGAAAATTTTAGTCGTTGAAGATGAAATAAAACTGCAAGAAACAATTGTTGAATTTTTAGAAAAAGAAAAAATGATTGTAGAAAGTGCAGACAATTATAAACAAGCTTTAGATAAAATAATTTCGTTTGATTATGATTGTATTTTATTGGATATGATGCTTCCAGATGGAGATGGAATGTCGTTGCTAAAGGAATTAAAAAAACTTCAAAAAGAAACATCGGTGATTATTTTATCAGCAAAGGATTCGGTTGATGATAAAGTGGAAGGTTTGTTGGTTGGAGCGGATGATTATTTAGCAAAACCTTTTCATTTTGCTGAATTATTGGCTCGAATAAAAGTTGCTTTACGCAAAAACCTTCAGAAAGGAGAGGATATCTTAACGTATAAAAATATTCGTATTTATCCTGAAGATCGGTTGGTGAAAGTAAACGAAGTCGAGTTAAAATTAAATAGAAAAGAATATGATTTACTGTACTATTTTATGTTGAGACCCGAACGTGTTTTTCAGAAAACAACTTTAGCAGAAAGCGTTTGGGGCGATCATATCGAGATGTCTGATAATTTGGATTTTATTTATTCTCAAATAAAAAACCTAAGAAAAAAGTTGAAAGAAGCGAATTCCGAAGCAGATTTGCAGGCAGTTTATGGGATCGGTTATAAGTTGATTTAATATGAAAATATCACTAAAAAACTACACCTTTCGTTACCTAACATTTTGGTTGTTAATCATTATTGCAATTTGGGCATTTTTATTTCGTTCGTTGATCTTGGATGAAGTATATGACAATGTAGATGATGGTTTAAAAAATCAAAAAATAGAAATTTTACGGGAGGTATTTTTTGATGAAAGTTTGTTGAAAACAACAGAATTTGGATTAAGTCAATTCAGAATCACAAAAATTGATCAAGCTCAATACGATGAAACAAATCGATTCTCAAATGAAATGGTTTACATGGAATATGACGAAGATATGGAACCATACAGGGTTTTGAGAACAGGTTTTTATGATAAAAATAATCAACCCTATTCGTTAGAAATTAGGACTTCTACAGTAGAGGAAGATGATTTGATTTATGATTTAACGATTTCTTTGTTGGCTCTTTATGTATTTATTTTAATCAGTATTTTGTTGATTAATCATTACGGTTTAAAGAAAGCATTCAAACCATTTGATCAGATTATAACGCAATTAAGAAAGTATGAAGTTGGGAATAATGAAAAACCAACGGTTGTCGATACGAATGTAAAGGAATTTTATTTTTTACAGAACGAAATTCAACGCATGATGAATCGAAATGAAGAGGTTTTTAATTCGCAAAAGTTATTCATAGAAAATGCTTCACACGAATTGCAAACACCTTTAACAATAGCTTTGAATAAACTTGATTTATTGATTGAAAGCCCAGATATTCCAGAGAAGGAGATATTAGATTTAGTTGAAACTAAACAAACCCTTTGGCGAATGGTGAGCTTAAACAAGTCGTTGTTGATGCTTTCTCGAATAGATAATAATCAATATAAAAACAATGTAAAAGTTAATTTTACAGCGCTTACAAAAGATTTGCTCGAAGATTATGAATCGATTTTAGAAGTGGAAGAAATAAGATTAGAAACTGATTTCAAAGAAGATTTTATCATAGAATTTAATTTGGATTTAGCGCAAATTTTGATTTCCAATTTAATTCGAAATGCCATTAAGCATAACAACGAACAAAAGATGATGAAGATAGAAAGTGATTTTAATCAATTGATAATTTCCAATACTGGAAATGAAAATTCCTTGGATGAAAAATTAATCTTCAAGCGTTTCTATAAACAAGGAGCAAGTGAAGGAAGCAATGGATTAGGCCTTTCGATTGTAGATACGATTATAAAAAATCAACATTATTTAAAGTTAAACTATCAATACAAAGAAACTTTTCATCAATTTATTTTGAAAAAATAATTTATTCCCAAATCTTTCCTAATTTACTTCTCAACTTTGTTCTGTAATTTAATAATCAAACAAAAATGAAAAAGTTTTTTAGTGTTATCATGTTAGGTTTTACTTTGGTATCATTTGCTCAAGATAAACCAATTAATTATAATCAAGTACCAAAAGATGGTCAAAAATTTGTAAACCAATATTTTGGTTCAAAACAAGTTGGCTCTTCGATGTTAGAAGATGATTTTTTCTCGAAAGAATACAAAGTGTATTTGTTGAATGGAACAAAAATAGAATTTGATAGCGATGGAAGTTGGAAAGAAGTTGACGGAAAAAGAAATCCGATTCCGACAGGTTTTGTACCAGCTAAAATTTCTACTTATGTAAAGAGAAGTTTTCCCAACACAAAAATCACAAAAATTGAACGAGAACGTAATGGGTTTGAAGTAAAATTATCGAATGGTTTGGAAGTGAAATTTGATGAAAACGGAAATTTTAAGAAAATAGAAGATTAATTAGAACAACATAATAATGAAAAAATTATTTTTAGGAACAGCCTTATTTACAATGTTTGCATTGGTAACAACATCTTGTAATAATGATGACGATACAACAACAACGGAAACGGTAGAATTAAAAACACTTCCCGAAGAAGGTAGAAGTTTTGTAACGACGTATTTTTCTGGAATTGAAATTGCACGAATAGAGAAACATAGTCCAGCCAAAATAGATGGAACAATGTACGAGGTTGATTTTGTGAATAGAGATGAAATTGATTTTGATCAGAATGGAACTTGGTTAAAAGTGGAAGCAGAAGGAAATCGTAGTATTCCAACAGGTTTTATATTGCCTTCAATTGTGTCGTATATCAACACCAATTATCCTACTTTGAAAATTAATCAAATAGAGAAAACGTATGAAGGCTTTGAAGTTGAGTTAACAAATGATCTTGATTTAATCTTTAATGCTTCAGGTGAATTTATTCGTGTTCAACCTTAATAATAACAACATAAAATAATAAAAAAATCCAACTCAAATTTTGAGTTGGATTTTTTTATTATTTATCCCGACTTTCTAACATCGGTACAAATTTGAAATCACCAAATTCGTAATATTCATATTGATTTTCTGATAAACGCATAATGACAATCATGCGTTGAGATTGTTCCCCTACAGGAATCACCATTATTCCACCAATATTCAATTGTTTTTTTAATTCTTCAGGAATCTCTGGCGCTCCAGCTGTTACAATAATTTTATCAAAAGGAGCAAAAGAAGGCAAACCTTTGTAGCCATCTCCATACGTTTGATAACGTGGCTCGAAATTGATTTTTTTCAACATGATTTTCGAAAAATCAAACAAATCTTTTTGACGTTCTATCGTAAAAACCTCTGCACCTAAAGCAACTAAAACAGCAGTCTGATAGCCAGAACCTGTTCCAATTTCTAATACTTTTTCATTGGGCTGAATATCTAATAATTGCGTTTGAAAAGCAACTGTGAAAGGATGTGAAATGGTTTGTCCTGCTGCAATAGGAAAAGCTTCGTCGCGATAAGCAAATTCAGTGAAAGCACTATCCAAAAATAAATGTCTTGGAACTAAATTGATTGCTCCCAACACGTTCTCATCCTCAATTCCTTTCGAGCGCAACAAATCAACCAACATTTTGCGTCGTCCTCTGTGTTTAAAATCGTCTACCGACATATTCCAAAAATTTTACAAAAATGCATTAAATACAACTTATTCTCATTAATTTTAACGGCAAAATCTACCAAATGTTAAAAGTAGGAGTGATCGGTGCTGGACACCTTGGAAAAATCCATTTAAAGTTATTAAATCAATCGGAAAGATACGAATTAATTGGCTTCTTTGATTCTTTTGAAGAAAATGGAAAGAAAGTAGAAGCAGAATTTGGATACAAGTTTTTTAGTTCGATGGACGAATTGATTGACGCTGTTGATGTTATTGATATTGTAACACCAACTTTATCGCATTATGAAGTTGCATTGAAAGTAATTGAAAAAAATAAACACTTTTTCGTTGAAAAACCAATTACACATACGTTAGAGGAAGCAGATCATTTATTAAAATTAACAAATGAAAAAGGGCTGAAAGCGCAAGTTGGACACGTAGAAAGGTTCAATCCTGCATTTACTGCCGCTGCACCTTTTATCGAAGAACCATTATTTATCGAAACGCATCGTTTAGCAGAGTTTAATCCGCGTGGAACAGATGTTCCTGTAGTGTTAGATTTAATGATTCACGATTTGGATGTGATTTTATCAATTGTAAAATCGGAAATCAAATCTATTCATTCGTCTGGCGTTTCTGTAATTAGTGATACACCTGATATTGCAAATGCTCGAATTGAGTTCGAAAATGGTTGTGTGGTAAATGTTTCGACAAGTAGAATGTCAATGAAAAATATGCGAAAAATGCGTGTTTTTCAACGAAATGCTTATATTTCGATTGATTTCTTGACAAAGAAAACAGAGATTATTAAAATGCACAAAGCACCAGAAAATCCAAGCGAATATGCCATGATTTTGGAAAATGATAAAGGTGATCGTCGAGAAATTTGTTTCGAACATCCCGAAATTTTACCAAATAATGCCATTTTAGATGAATTGGAAAGTTTTGCTGATTCTATCGAAAATGATACACCAATCAAAGTATCATTACAAGATGGACGAAATGCATTAAAAGTTGCGTTGGAGATTATTGCTTATTTTGAAAAAGAGCAACAAGTCATCAAAAATCAAACCATCGAAAAAGAATAAGTCGAGGTTAGTATTTAGAAGTACGAATTTCGCAAAACGCAAAACGCAAAACGCAAAACGCAAAACGAATTTCGAAAAGCGAATAAAACACATAAAAAATAAAACATACAAAAAAATGAAAAACATTACAGTTATTGGAGCAGGAACGATGGGGAATGGAATTGCTCACGTTTTTGCACAATCAGGATTTGCCGTAAATTTAGTTGACGTTTCTCAAGATAGTTTAGATCGTGGATTGAAAACTATCGAAGGGAATTTGGATCGTATGATCGCAAAAGAAAAAATTTCTGAAGCTGATAAAACAGCCACTTTAAATAATATTACAACGTTTACAGATACAGTTGAAGCCGTTAAAAATGCAGATTTAGTAGTGGAAGCTGCAACAGAAAATTTAGATTTGAAATTAAAAATTTTCAAACAAATTGATGAAGCTGCGCCTGCAAATGCAATTTTAGCATCGAATACTTCTTCGATTTCAATTACAAAAATTGCGTCTGTAACAAGTCGTCCAAAACAAGTGATTGGAATGCATTTCATGAATCCAGTTCCGATGATGAAATTGGTCGAAATTATTCGTGGATACGATACGACAGATGATGTTACGAAAGCGATTATGGAAATGTCAGAAAAATTAGGAAAAACACCTGTCGAGGTTAATGATTATCCTGGTTTTATTGCGAATCGTATTTTAATGCCTATGATTAACGAAGCGATTTATTCGTTGTACGAAGGTGTTGCTGGTGTAAAAGAAATTGACGAAGTAATGAAATTAGGTATGGCTCATCCAATGGGACCATTGCAATTAGCTGATTTCATTGGTTTAGACGTTTGTTTATCAATTTTAGAAGTGTTGTACGACGGATTCAAAAATCCTAAATATGCGCCTTGTCCATTGTTAGTAAACATGGTAACAGCAGGTAAAAAAGGAGTGAAATCGGGCGAAGGATTCTATGATTATTCAGAGTCTAAAAAAGCAGAAAAATTAGCAGCTCAGTTTGCGAAATAATTTGAGAGTTGCAGGAGAATGTTAAAACATATCAATCGAGATTAAGTGTAAGTTTAGTCGTATTCTTATTTCTAATTTTTTCTTTCGTTGGCATTGGAATTTCTTTTAATTCTATTCAGCAAAATGAAATAGATATCGTTGTATGTATTTTGACTATTTTATTTATCATTTATATGTATTTATCAACAATATATAAGATAATAAATAATGAAGAATTAGTGGTGAAAGTTGGTTTTTTGATGAATATTAAAATTGACATTAAAAAAATAGTTGAAATCAAAAAAACGAAAAGTATGATTAGTTCTCCGGCATGGTCATTAAATAGAATCGAAATATTCTACAATAAATATGACTCAGTGATTATTTCACCAAAAAATCAAACCGAATTTATTCAAGATTTACAAAAAATAAATTCATCAATTAAGATTGATTTATAACTAAAATAGTTTTCAAAACAAAAAAGCGCTACTGGATAGACTGCACCCAAAAGTTTGGACAGATTAAAAATTAATAATTATAAAAATGA
>NZ_CALGVK010000006.1:0-17948 GCF_937930195.1 uncultured Empedobacter sp. | reverse complement strand
TTAAAATCTATACTATTTGTTGGTTTAGGTGGCGCTTTTGGTAGTGTTGCAAGATTTTTAATTTCATACGGAATCGGAAAATATTATTCACAACCATTTCCGTTGGCTACATTTTTGACAAATAGTATTGGTTGCTTTTTGATTGGAATTTTATACGCTTATTCAATTAAGAATAATATAGGAAATACGTATTTCAATTTTTTATTCATCACCGGTTTTTGTGGAGGATTTACTACTTTTTCAAGTTTTTCATATGAAAATTTCAACTTAATTCAACAACAAAACGTAATGACATCCCTTGTTTACATTTTATCAAGTGTTGTCATTGGAATTATTTTTACACTAATTGGATTTAGGCTTATAAAATAAATCATTATCAACATATTATATTTTTCTTTATGGTAGATAATAAAAAAATCTTATTTTTAAGAAATCTAAAATTATCACATGAGGAAATCTTTTCTATTTTGCGGAATTATGTTTACTTCCGTTTTAACTTATGCACAATTAAAGACTGTGAAAAAAACAGACAACAAAGGATATACCTACGAAATGGTAGAAAATGATCCTTCTAATACAAGAATCTATACCTTAAAAAATGGTTTAAAAATTTATTTAGCTCAAATAAAAGACGAACCAAGAATTCAAACACATATTGCTGTAAAAACCGGTTCTAACAACGATCCAGAAGACAACACTGGTTTGGCTCATTATTTAGAACACATGGTTTTTAAAGGAACTTCGAAAATTGGAACTCAAAACTGGGCTGCAGAACAACCTTTGATCCAACAAATTTCTGATTTATATGAGCAGCATAAAGCAGAAAAAGATCCGGCTAAGAAAATCGAGCTTTATAAAAAAATCGATCAAGTTTCGCAAGAAGCTTCTAAATATGCTGTTGCAAATGAGTACGATAAATTAATTTCATCGCTTGGAGCTTCAGGCACAAATGCACACACTTCTTTAGAGGAAACAATTTACCATAATAATATTCCGAACAACGAATTAGAAAAATGGTTAAAAGTAGAATCAGAACGTTTTAACGAATTAGTTTTACGTTTATTTCATACAGAATTAGAAGCTGTTTATGAAGAATTTAATCGTTCGCAAGATAATGACGGACGTTTAGTTTTCTATAAAATGATGGAAACATTGTTCCCAAAATCGCATTACGGAACACAAACAACAATTGGAACTTCAGAGCATTTAAAGAATCCTTCAATGGTGGCAATTCATAATTATTTTGATAAATATTATGTTGCGAGTAATATGGCAGTTCTATTAATTGGAGATTTTGATTTTGATACAGCTGTTCCGATGATTGATAAATATTTCGGAAATTATGCTACAAAACCGGCTCCTACACAATATGTAGCAAAAGAAGAGCCAATCAAAACAATCGTAACAAGTGAAGTGTTCAGTCCATCTTCAGAGCGTGTACAGTTTGCTTACCGTTTTAATGGTGCAAATAGTTCTGATGCTAAATATGTTACGCTAATTGATTACATTTTGAGTAATTCTACTGCAGGATTAATCGATTTAAATATCAATCAACAACAAAAAACATTAGGTGCAAGTAGTTCTTCATCTTTCTTTAGAGATTACGGAATGCATTCTTTTTCTGGATCACCAAAACAAGGTCAAAATTTAGAAGAAGTTCGTGATTTATTAATCACTCAAATCGAGAAAATTAAAAAAGGGGAATTCGATGATTGGATGATTGAGGCTGTAACGAATGATTTGAGAAAGTCGCGTATGAAAAGTTGGGAAAACTCACGTTCGTTAGCTGCAAGTTTATACAAATCGTACATTAATGACATTCCTTGGGCGAAAGTTGTGGATCAATACGATGAAATGAGTCGTGTTACGAAGCAAGAATTAATGGATTTTGCGAAGAAAAATTACACTGATAATTATGTAATTGTTTACAAACGTCAAGGTGAAAACAAAAACTTAGTTCGTGTATCGAATCCTGGTATTACACCAATTCAATTAAATCGTGATGCTGAATCTACTTGGTACAAAGACTTTATGAACATCAAATCGAGTGAGATTAAACCAGTTTTTGTTGATTTCAAAAAAGAATTGAAGGAAGGAAAAATCAACAATACAAAGTTTACTTCAATCCAAAATAAAACAAATGATATCAGTTCTGTTTACTACATCGCTGATATGGGATCTGATAATAACAAGAAACTTGGTTTAGCGATTAATTATTTAAACTACTTAGGAACTTCTAAATATTCACCAGAAAACTTAAAAAAAGAGTTTTACAAAATTGGAATTGATTATGGTGTGAATACAGGAACTGAGAGAACTTCTGTTTATATCACAGGTTTACAAAAGAATTTAACAAGTGGTATCAAATTATTCGAACATCTTTTAAGTGATGCTGTTGCTACTAATGAATCGTACCAAGAGTATGTGAATAAAATATTGAAATCAAGAGAAAATTCTAAAAAGAATAAAAATGTGATTTCTTCTATGTTGAATACGTATGCTCAATATGGACCAGACAATCGTTCGCGAGATATTATTTCTGAAGCAGATTTGAAAGCAATTGATCCGAAAGAATTAACACAAATCATTAAAGATTTCTTTAATTACAAGCATCAAATTTTCTACTACGGAAATAATGAAGCTGAAACGAAAAAAGCAATTGAACAAAATCATAATTTCGGGAAGAATTTAGATTATCCAAAGAAAAAAGTATATCCTCAACCAGCGACCGATGGTAAAGTATATTTTGCACCTTACGATATGGTACAGTCGGAAATTAATTTCTTTGCACGCGACTCTAAATACGATCCAACGTTATTAACATCAACCGGAATTTTCAATGAATATTTTGGTGGAGGTTTATCATCTATTGTTTTCCAAGAAATTCGCGAATCTAAATCTTTGGCTTATTCAGCTGGATCTTTTTACATCAATGCGAACAAAAAAGATAATTACAACTATGTGAGAGCGGTAATTGGTACACAAGCAAACAAATTACCACAAGCTGTTGATGCTATGAAAGAGTTAATGAATAATATGCCAAAAGCAGAAAATCAATTCAATAATTCGAAGCAAGCAGCGCTTAAGCAAATCGCTACAAGTCGCTACACAAAAGCAAATGTATTCTTTTATTGGCTGTCTTTACAAGATAGAGGTCTTAACTATGATATCAACAAAGATATTTACGAGCAAACATCTAAATTAACATTAGATCAATTGGATCAATTTTTCCAAAAACACATCAAAGGTCAGAAATTCAATGTAGGTTTAATCGGTAAAAAAGACAACTTAGATTGGAATGCTGTTCAAAAATTAGGTGATGTTAAAGAATTAACATTAGAAGAATTGTTTAACTATTAATCTTGTATTCAATTATAAAATCAATAAACGCGTTTAGGAAATCCTACAACGCGTTTATTTTAATTAACAACTTACTCTTAATGAATATCTAATCGAAAATTAAATAAGGTTCAATCTCATTAAACTTTTCTTCACTAATCGCATAACATTTTTTCAATGTTTTTGCATCCTTAAACTTACCTCCTAACGAACGTTTAAATTTTAAAATTGTGTTGACTTGTTGTTCCGTAAAGCCCAGTTTTATCCAATCTTCATGATTCAAATTATTCGGATTAAACTTTTCTGTTAACTCAATTTTTTCAACTTTATTTTCTACTTTTGGTAATTCAGCTTTATATTCAACATTAGTTGGTAAATCAATATAAGGTTCCATTTCTTGATACTTTTCATCCGAAATTATATAGCATTTTTTTATTTGCTCTTTGGTTTTAAACTGACCACCCAAAATGGTTTTATATTTCAAAATAGAAATTGCTTGTTTTGACGAAAATCCTAACTTTTGCCAATCTTTTTCCGAATAATTATTTGGATTAAATTTAATATACTGAATATTTTTTCCAATTTGTTTACTTGATAATTTTTCGTCTTCTTTTGATTTTTCAGGCAATAAAATATAAGCGTTCATTTCTGCATATTTCTCATCATCAATCACAAAACATTTTCTAATTTGTTCTTTTGAAGTAAATTTTCCACCAATAATTTGTTTGTATTTCATAATTGTTTCAGCCTGTTTTGGAGAAAAACCAAGCTTTTCCCAACCTTGTTGAGGCAAATCATTCGGGTTAAAATTCTTATAAACAACTTTAGTTTTTGAAAATGTATAATCAATAAAATTTGATTTAGATTGTGTAGGTAAAAGAATAAACGGAGATAGTTCCCTGTACTTTTCTTCATCAATCACATAACACTTTTTGATTTGCTCTTTTGAGGTAAATTCACCCCCAACTATTCCTTTGTATTTAATAATAACCTCAGCTTGACGTTCAGAAAACCCAAGGCTCATCCAACCTTCCAAAGACAAATCATTTGGATTAAAAGGTTTTAGCGAATCTTTTAATTTATTTACAGAAGTTGTATTAAAAGCATAATTCTTAGAAGATATTTGATATTTAGCCAACAATACTTTATCCGCTTCTGTTAATTCATAAGTTTCTTTTTGGACTGAAATATGCTGAAAAATTTCAAACAATAAAATCAATACAAATAACAAATACAACCCAAATCGCTGTGATTTATTTAAATAAAAAGTAGACTTTTTCAAATATTTCATTTTAGTCAGAAAAGAGATGAAAAAAATTATATATCACACCCTTACATTATCATTAAAAATGATATAACATTCAAATATTTAGCAAGTTAAGAAGAATAAAATAAATTATAGGTTTTAAATATTTGTAAATAACAAATTACAAATCAAAGACTGATTTTCGTTTGATAATAAAACAATCTTTTACCCAAAAAAAGAACAACATCATAAAATAGCCAACAAACGCTAAACCAAAAGTCGCGAAAGCTAAATAGATAAAAATAAATCGTAATTTAGCAACACGAACACCTATTTTATCTGCAAATCTCGAAATAACATTAAACCATTCTCTTTCTGCAAAATTTCTTATTTGATCTTTCATTTAACGTAAAATTTGTTGTCCGATAGCGCAATTTAAACATTTTTTCTCGGAGCAATATCTTTTTTTGAGTTGAATTAATTGTTGTGAATCTTTCGCGGTTTTATTTTCAAAGCCAATGCGTTCAAATTCATTCAAAATCGAATTATTTTCGGGATCCATTTCATTTAACAAATCAAGGTAAAAATCAATTTCAACTTCATCTTTTTGTCGCTCGAATGCATATCGTATTGGGATAATTGTATTAATCAACAAATTATTTATTTTGTCTTTTGAAAGATTTTTGAGTTGAAATTTAGATTCGTTTTTAAATGTATAATGTGTGTTCCAAAAAGAATTCAATTCTTGTTTGTCAAAAATTTTATAAAATTCTTTTAAATTTTTAGGTTGAATAATTACTGAAAATAAACTTAAATATTGCGTATAAATTGCGGCCAATTGCGCCAATCGAATAGTAGGAAAACCTATTGGTCGCATTTTAGAAAAACGAAATAAACTATTTTCAATTGCTTGGATTTGATATTTATTTTTCAGAAAATTATATTCTTTTTTTAATTGATTAAAATATGCATTTTCATAATCTTCTTCCAAAAAACCTGCTTGTCCAAAAAATAAAGCCTCTACTTTTAACGCATCAAATTGTATCTTTTGCAACACGTTAAATGGAAAAGAATTTGACCACAATTCAAACGTTTCTACATTCACTTTTAAACCAAAATTTTTAGCTAAACTTTTGAACAATGTTTCTTCCCAATTCGAATTATTTTGTTCTAAAATGTGTAAAATATGTGTTGTTTTCTCTTCGAATCGTTCGATTAAAATTCGTTCAAACCAAAAATCAAATTGTTTAAAATCAAGTGTACTTAAAAATTCTTCGCAATAAATTTTATCCAATTTAGAATGAATAATATTTTGATAATTAAAAACAATTTCAGGTTTTACAAAATCTTGTAAAATCAAGGTTTGTACATTTCGTTGGCGTAAAATATCCACTTCACAATCATGGTTCCAAACCACATGTAGAATCACATTTTGGTACGCTAAATCATCTGAATGTTGGTGCGTCAGCCAATCCGACGAGTTTACATGCATTTCTACACTACCAATCCATACTTTATCACCAATAATAATTTCTGCTTCCAAAAAATCTGGTCCTGCATGATGATTCAGTTTTCCAACCTTGATAATTTCAATAAAATCACCATGAAAAGTTTGCAAATTTTGATATAAAAATTGCTTCGAATTCCAAATATAATGTAGAAAAACCTCTTTCATAGGAAAAAGATAAATAGTTTTTTACAAAATTTAATTATAATAAACATTTAAAAATTAAATGTTTACAAATGAAAATAAATTATCTTAGTAACTTATTACTTTTATTACTATTTATGAAAAACTTTATACTTTCATCTGTTACAGCTTATTTCTTCTTTTCCTTTTCTGTAAATGCTCAAAAAGTTTTCACATCAGATGTCGATAATTTTTGGATAGCATATGATAAAATAGCTCAAACTAAAGATTCTGTATTGCAATATAAATATTTGAATGATGAGTATTTATCAAAAGGTACGGAAGGTTTAAAATTAATTAGAGAAACAAGAAATTATACCGAAAAAGATTATATCAATGCAATTAATTCTTATCCTAAATTCTGGAATTCGGTTCGAAAAAACACATTAAAATCTAAAAATATATCAAAAGATTTGAATAAAGGAATTAAAAAACTTCGATTGATTTATCCTGAATTGAAACCCGCTAATATTTACTTTACAATTGGAGCATTACGTACAAATGGGACAATAAAAGATAAAAGTGTTTTGATTGGAAGTGAGTTAGCCATGACGGATAAAAATACAGTTACAGACGAATTTCCTAAAAACCTACGCAACGCAAGACGTGTATATTTTGATAGCGAGCCTATTAATGATTTGGTATTATTAAATGTACATGAATATGTTCATACACAACAAAAGCCATTTGTAGACAATCTTCTTTCTTATGTTATTTACGAAGGTATTGCAGAATTTGTTTCTACAAAAGCAATGAATGTACCGTCCGCAGCTCCCGCTATTGCCTATGGTAAAAATAATAATGAAAAAGTAAGAGCGCGATTCGAACAGGAAATGTTTTATATGAATAACTTATATAAATGGCTTTGGGGAGATTCTCCAAACGAGTTTGGCGTGAGAGATTTGGGATATTATATAGGTTATCAGATAGCTGAAAATTATTACAATCAAGCTGAAAATAAAAAATATGCAATAAAAGAATTAATCGAGTTAGATTATGCAAACAAAACTGTTATTGAAGATTATGTCACTAAATCAAATTATTTTTCTAAATCTTTAGAAGAACTTCAAAAAGATTTTGAAAGCAAAAGACCTACTGTTCTTGGAATAAAACAGTTTAACAATTACAGTAAAAATGTTGATCCCAAAACAAAAGAAATCACAATCAATTTTTCTGAACCTTTAAATGGATTTAATACTGGAGTAGATTATGGTGAATTAGGCGAAGTCGCATTTCCTAAAAGTGATTTCAAGAAAAGATATTGGTCAAATGATAATAAAAGTTGGACAATTCAAGTAGAGTTAGAACCTAATAAAAAATATCAAATCCTAATTTCGAGTAATTTTAGAAATATGAATAATTATCCTCTAAAAAACTATCTGATAGAATTTGAAACTTCTAATTAGGTTTGAATAAGTAAAATCCTTGTCAAGATTTAAAGCTTTGACAAGGATTTTTTATTGTAAATTATATTTTTATTATTTCAATTCGTTTTTCAAGAATTTTCCTGTTACGCTTTTCGGATTATTCGCAATTTCTTCTGGTGTTCCTTCGGCAACAATTTTACCACCTTTTCCACCACCATCAGGACCAATATCTATGACATAATCGGCTAATTTTATGACATCTAAATTATGTTCGATAATGATTACTGTATTTCCAAATTCTACAATTTTATTGATGACTTTCATCAATACATTTACGTCTTCAAAATGTAAACCTGTTGTTGGTTCATCTAAAATATAAATTGTTTTTCCGGTTTGTTTTTTTGCTAATTCTGTCGCCAATTTTACACGTTGTGCTTCTCCTCCACTCAAGGTTGTCGATTGTTGTCCAAGTGTGATATAACCTAACCCTACATCTTGCAACATTTTGACATAACGATAAATTTTCGGAATAGCTTCAAAGAATTCTACGGCTTCATTTACAGTCATCTCCAACACATCCGAAATCGATTTTCCTTTGTAACGTATCTCTAAGGTTTCTCTATTAAAACGTTTACCATTACATGTTTCACACTCGACATGAATATCAGGTAAAAAATTCATTTCTATCACACGCAAACCTGCTCCCTGACAAGTTTCGCAACGACCACCTTTTACATTAAACGAAAAACGTCCAGGTTTGTACCCTCTAATTTTAGCTTCGGGTAAATTGGTGAACAACGAACGAATATCAGAAAAAATTCCTGTGTAGGTTGCAGGATTAGAACGAGGTGTACGACCAATTGGTGATTGATCCACTTCGATTACTTTGTCTAAATGTTCTAAACCTTCAATTTTTTTGTAAGGCATCGGATCTTTTTCTGCACGGAAAAAATGATGATTCAAAATTCGATATAACGTTTCATTAATTAACGTAGATTTCCCACTACCAGAAACTCCAGAAACCACAACCAATTCACCTAATGGAATAGTAAGATTTACTTTTTTTAGATTATTTCCTGAAGCACCAAAAAGTTTTAGGTCGTTTCCATTTCCTTTTCGTCGTTCTTTCGGAACTTCTATTTGTAATTGATTATTTAAATATTTTGAAGTCAATGTATTTGATTTCAACATTTGTTCAGGTTCTCCTTGCCAGACAATTTGACCTCCATTTTTCCCAGCTTTAGGACCAACATCAATTACATAATCAGCTTCTAAAATCATGTCTTTATCATGCTCTACAACCAAAACAGAATTTCCGATATCACGTAATTTTTTTAAAGAATCAATCAAACGAACATTATCACGTTGATGCAAACCAATACTTGGTTCGTCTAAAATATACAAGACATTGACTAACTGAGAACCGATTTGAGTTGCTAAACGAATTCGTTGCGCTTCTCCTCCAGAAAGAGTTTTCGACGAACGATTCAAACTCAAATAATCCAATCCGACATCTAATAAAAATGACAAACGTGTATAAATTTCTTTCAGAATTTCATGCGCAATTTGTTGTTGATTAGCTGACATAGAAGCTGGCGCTTCTTCAATCCATTTCTGTAAAGATTTAAGATCCATTTCGGCAACTTCTCCGATATTTTTATCATCTATGCGAAAGAAAAGTGATTCTTTCTTTAAGCGTTTACCTTCGCAAGTTGGACAAATTTCTTTTTTTCCAAACTTTTTACTAATCGAATTTGAAGAAGGATTGGTTTTATCTTCCATAATTTCAGAAAGAAATTCGTTTAATCCTTCAAAATCTATTTTATATGTTTTTTTGACTGATGCAAATTTCAAATCAACGTTCAAGGTTTCTTTCAAACCATTCATCACATCGTCAATTAATTCTTTTGGCAATTTTTTGAAAGCAGTCTTTTGATCTACATTATATTTAACAAAAATAGCCTCTAATTGTTTTTCGATTCGAGAAGAAGTTTTTAAGGCTTCAAATAATTCTTCTAAATTATCAAACAACGATTTCTCTTTATCTTGAAATAATTTTTCGTGATTCACTACTTTCAATTCGCCTAAACCAGTACAAGTTGGACAAGCTCCTTTTGGTGAATTAAACGAAAAAGTATTGGGTTCGGGTAGTGCATATGAAACACCTGTTTTAGCACACATTAATGAACGAGAAAAGAATCGAGATTCGTTTGTTTCGTAATCCAAAACCATTGTAATTCCGTTTCCTTGTTGCATTGCATGATCGATACTTGAGCGTAAACGTTGATCATTCACTTTCTCATTCAAAATCATTTTGTCAACCAACAACTCGATATCATGTGTTTTGTAACGATCTAACATCATTCCTGGCGCAATATCTTGTAACGTACCATCAATGCGCATTTCGAGAAAACCTTTTTTAGAATAAGTCACAAAAACTTCACGGTAATGACCTTTACGAGAACGAACAATTGGTGCCAGAATAGCTATTTTTTTTCCTTCATATTGCGCACGAATCAGTTCAATAATTTGATCATCTGTGTATGCCACCATTTTTTCATTCGTTTCAACAGAATAAGCTGTGGACGCTCTTGCATATAATAAACGAAGAAAATCATAAATTTCTGTAATTGTTCCTACTGTAGAACGCGGATTCTTATTGGTTGTTTTTTGCTCAATTGCAATAACAGGAGACAATCCATCAATTTTATCAACATCTGGACGTTCCAATCCTCCTAAAAATTGACGTGCATAAGCCGAAAATGTTTCAATATAACGACGTTGACCTTCTGCATAAATCGTATCAAAAGCAAGCGAAGATTTCCCACTTCCACTTAATCCTGTGATCACCACAAGCTCGTTGCGAGGAATCTTAACATCAATATTTTTTAGATTATGTTCACGAGCTCCGTAAACTTCAATAAAATCTTTGTCCATGTTTATTTGTAAGATTTGCAAAAGTACAAAAAAAGCCACATTTCTGTGGCTTAGTCTATTTTAAAAATTGTTAATTCTTTCTAATTTATTATTTTACAATCGGAATATAAATACGTGAAACAAGTTTTAAGCTATCTGTTTCTTTTGGATCATTCAACATCACTTCTAATTGTCGTTTTCCTAATTCTATTTTTTTCGATTGTGCGTAATTTTTCATTTTCGTAATTGTTTGATGACGTTTAGAACGTGGTCCTATATGCAAGGTTAATAAATAATTACCTTCAGGCACAACTACTTTTTGCATTCCTTTTTGCAAAGGTAAGTCCTCTATTAATTGAATTCCTGAGAAAAAAGTAACCTGATCTTTTTCTTTATTAAAATCAGTAAAATAGATATAAGGAAAACCTAAATCGAAATCGTACCCACCTTCTTCCTTGTTGATTAAAGCTTTATAAATGGTTTCGAAAGATTCATCTACTTTTTCCATAATCACTTTATCAGAAAGTTTAGCTTGTTTTTTAATCGCTAATAAATTCGTTCTTCCTAATGCTGTGATACGGAATTCACCATAATTTAGTCTTCCTTCTTTTTTATCTTTATATAAACGTATTTTAACTTGTTCGTTTAAATTATCTAATGATTCTTGAAACTTGGATTCTGGATTTTTGAAATACGCGAAATAACGGTAAAAATAGGGAATCTCTTGGCTCAAATAATTTAATTTAGCGATTGTTTTACCACTTTCATTTTGATCAAATTTCACATTCAAACTATCTAATTTTTCCCAACCATCATATTTTATTGTGTAATTCACGAAACGATTCACTGCAAAATTATCAATCGTTATTTTTCCCGAAGCAATTGCTGCATCATCAGAATCCCACGTAACCGAAATTTCATCATCATCTTGTGTATTCGTAAACTTTTTGATAGTCAATGAATCAGCTGCCGTAAATTTTTCCCATTTAGAAAACTGTCGAAGATTATAAAATTCATCATAAACCAATCCCACAGGCGCATCAAACTCATACTCGATTTCTTCATCAAACCGATCTGGCAATACGATTGGCAACAAAGCTATAATCGCAATAAGAATTACTAAAAGAAGATTTATTTGTTTCATTTATAAAATTAAAGTACAAAAATAGAAATACTTTACCGCACTCATAATATTAATCTAAATTAATGTTTTAAAAATACTATATTTGATTAAATAAATTTAAACTTATGGACTTTACAAATTTAATTCAAGGAACTATTGGTCAACAAGTTGTTGGATCTGCTGCGAAACAATTAGGTATTAATGAATCTCAAGCACAAAGTGCTGTTGCTGCGGCTGTACCTTTTTTATTATCAGCTTTAAATAAAAATGCACAAACTGGTGGCGCAGAAGGAATTTCGAATGCGTTAAAGCAACACGATGGTAGTATTTTAGATAATCTTTCTGGATTTTTAGGACAAGGAGGAAATCAACAAGATGGTTTGGGAATTTTGAATCATGTTTTAGGTAATAAACAACAAAATGTAGCGTCTGCAATTTCTCAACAATCTGGTATAAGTGTAGGACAAGTAACACAAATATTAGCTTTGGTAGCACCAATTGTAATGGGATATTTAGGAAAACAAAAGCAATCAGAAGGTTTAGATTCTAACGGAATTGCTGGATTATTAGGCGGTTTAGTTGGAGGAACTTCTACACAATCAAATCAAGGAGGTGTAAACTTAGGAGGTTTTGAAAAGTTATTAGATCAAGATGGAGATGGACAATTAGGACTTGGAGATGCGATGGGATTTTTAGGCGGATTCTTCAAAAAATAATTCGATGTCTTAAATTGAATAAAAATATAAAATTTATCAAGCAGGAAAATTTCCTGCTTTTTTTGTTTCTAAAATTATCAAATTAAACAATCTAACCTAACTAAATTACTGATTTAATAATATATGAAACTTTTTATTATTTAAAGAATTAAAAAAACACACCTTCCTTGTATTTTTATAAAAAATTAAGCACAAAAAATCATGGATACTTTATTTTACACAGACGATTTTATTCAATCAATCCAATCAAAAAATCCGAATGAAAAAGAATTTCTGCAAGCTGTAGAAGAAGTATCTGAAACTTTATTACCTTTTATTGATGCTCATCCAAAGTATAAAAAATTTAAAATACTGGAACGAATTGCAGAACCAGAACGCGTTATTCAATTTCGAGTAACTTGGGTAGATGACAAAGGAGAAATACAAATCAATAAAGGTTATCGTGTACAAATGAATTCTGCTATTGGCCCATACAAAGGCGGTTTGCGTTTTCATCCTTCGGTTAATTTATCAATTTTAAAATTTTTAGCCTTTGAACAAGTTTTCAAAAATAGTTTAACAACATTACCTATGGGAGGCGGAAAAGGAGGTTCAGATTTTGATCCAAAGGGAAAATCCGATATGGAAATCATGCGTTTTTGTCAAGCATTTATGACAGAATTATCGCGTCATATTGGTGCTGATGTAGATGTTCCTGCTGGAGATATCGGTGTTGGAGCGAGAGAAATTGGTTATATGTTTGGACAGTATAAACGAATTCGAAACGAGTTTACAGGTGTTTTAACAGGTAAAGGATTAGACTTTGGAGGTTCTTTAATCCGTCCCGAAGCCACTGGATATGGATTACTTTATTTTGTAGAATGTATGTTGGCAGAAAAAGGGGAGAATTTAGAGGGGAAAATTATTACGATTTCAGGAGCAGGAAATGTTGCACAATATGCAGCAGAAAAATCAATCGAAATGGGTGCAAAAGTAGTAACACTTTCAGATTCTTCTGGGTATATTTATGATGAAGATGGTTTTGATCAAGAAAAATTAAACATCATTTTCAAAATTAAAAATGAAGATTACGCACGTATTTCTACTTATATTGATTATTATCCTAAAGCCAATTTTTATCCTAATCAAACACCTTGGAAAACCCCTTGTGATATAGCTTTACCGTGTGCAACAGAAAATGAATTAGATTTACAAGATGCGCAAACGTTGCATCTCAACGGATGCACGTTAGTAGCAGAAGGTGCGAATATGCCAACAACTCCAGATGCGGTTCATTATTTTTTAAATCATCATATTTTGTACGGTCCTGGAAAAGCCGCAAACGCAGGTGGTGTCGCAACATCTGGATTAGAAATGTCTCAAAATTCGATTCGTCAAAATTGGAACAGAGAAAAAGTAAATTATCGACTAAAAGAGATTATGATAAAAATTCATCAACAATGTAAAAAGTATGGAGAAGAACCTCATCAACGTACTATAAATTATTACAAAGGAGCCAATATTGCAGGTTTTGTAAAAGTTGCTGACGCGATGATTGCGCAAGGAATATAAATTAAAAATCCATTTATATATTTAGTTTTCGAACTAAGTTTAAATTCAATTGTTTGTTATGAAAGCCTCTTAAATAGAGGCTTTTATTTTAGAGGTAACTCGATCTTAAATCCAATTCCACGAACAGATTCGAATTTTATTGTTTCATCGTTCTGAAAATATTTGCGCAAACGTGTCATAAAAACATCCAAACTTCGTCCCATAAAGTAATCATTTTCGCCCCAAATGGTTTCTAAAATTTCTTTTCGTGTGACCAATTTTTGATTATTTCGAATAAAATAAAACAACAATTCGGTTTCTTTTTCTGTGAGTTGAAAAAACTCATCTTTAAAAGATAAAGTCAATTGATTTCGATTAAAAACATAGGTTCCAATTAGAAATATTTCTTCTGAAATAGGATAATTTCTTCTCAAAATATTTTTGATTCTTAAGACCAATTCTTCAGGATCACAAGGTTTTGTAATGTAATCATCAGCACCCAATTTTAAACCTAAAACTCGATCAAAGCTTTGTGCTTTTGCTGTTAAAAACAAATAAGGAATCGAAATCGTTTTAACCAACTCTTTTGCCAAAGAAAAACCATCAATTTCAGGTAACATTACATCCAAAATAATCAATTGAGCTGAAGATACAATCGACAAATCATTCAATAATTTTTGTGGATGATTGAACCATATTACTTCAAAATCAGAAAATTCAAGATATTGTTTGAGAACAGTTCCCAAATCTTGATCATCTTCTACTAAAATTATTTTAGTTTTCATTCGGCAAAACGATTAAAAATTGAACACCTTTTTCTTTATTATTCTCAACGTTGATTGTTCCTAAATAGCGTTCAATAATCGTTTTAACGAGATATAATCCAATTCCCAAACCACTAACATTTTGATTGATTGAGCGATCGACTCGATAATATTTATCAAAAATAAAAGGCAAATCATTTATAGGAATTCCTATTCCATTATCTGAAAAATTCAATGTTATTTCTTTTTGAAATTTAAAATCTAATAAAATTTCAGAAGCACCATATTTGATAGAATTTTCGATTAAATTCTGGAAAATTTGTTGAAAATCTTTCGTTAGCAATCTTCCATTTTTTTCAAAAATAATTTGATGCGTGATATTAATTGCTGGAAATTGCAATTGTATTTTCTGAATAATCTCATTTAAAATCACTTCATCTAACAATTCATTATTTTCATCATTTTTTACAAAAATTGAATCAACTGTATTCTCCAAACGATTAATTTGACGATTTATCATTTCTTTGATTTCGTTATGTTGAACTTGATGTAAAGCAAATTTCATGGTCGTAATCGGTGTGTTCAATTCATGCGCAATTGAGTCGATGGTTAAATGCAATTGATTGATTTTTTCTTCTTGTTTCGATAAATTTTGAATCGATTTCCAATATAAAAAAATGATTAATGCAATAATTAGTAAACTCACCACAATCAAAGGAATTATTTTTTTGAGCACTAAAAAATTCAAATTCAATAATTCATAGTTAGTTTGTGATTTTATTTTGTATTTATGTCGCTCACTTTTATCAATTCCTAAATCTGAATCTGTTTGATTACTTATATCATCAGAACTCCAAACACTTTGATTAATCGATTTTGGATGAATTATTTTGGTCGATGAACGATACATAACCAACGGTTTTTGGGGTAATAATTCTACATGATTGATTTCATCATAAACAGAATAAATTTCCATTTTTAACGCAATTTGATAATTTCTTTCTTTGGAATAAAAATCAATTAACGAATCTACTTTTGATGTAAATAGTTGATGATTATTATCTATGTTCAAACGAATAACATTCAGTTCATCAAACTGTTTTCCTTTTTCGTGCGATAATTTTTTAAAACTATTGATCAAATTATCTTCATCTATTGCTTTCTGAAATTCGTTCATTTCATTCATTACTTTCAATGCAATTTCAGCAGCTTCTTTATTCATATCTTTTTCCACTAACCGATACGAATTGTAAATGTAATAAACTTGCAAAGCGACTAAAATCAACAATACAAACGCAAATAAAATTGAATAATATTTTTTAGAAAGATTCATACTCAAAAATACATTGTTTTTCATCACAAAACTCACATTAACGCATCGTTAACCGTTCATTAACCGAAAAAAACGACGTTTAAAATCAACTTTGTTAAAACTATTTGAATGAAAACAATTGTTTATATCTTACTTTTATTTCCATCCATAATTTTTGCACAGGTTATAACTGGAAAATTGATGGATGAGCAAAATAATCCATTAACAAAAAATTCTATTGAAATTGAAATTCCTTCACAAGATCCTATTATAACTGAATCGAATGAAAATGGCGAATTCAGTTTTGAACTTCATCAAGCAAAATTATTTACGATATATATTAAAGAATTCGGCTACCAAGAATTTGAAGAAACCTATCAAACTAATAATACAAAATCTATTCAAATTGTACTCAAAAAAGATGAAACAATAAACCTAAAAGATGTTGTTGTTTCAGCTCAAAAACCTTTGTTGAAACGAAAAATTGACCGAATAGAATTTAATGTAGAAAATACGCCTTTGCAAAATTTAAGCGCTTGGGATATCGTGAAAAACACACCAAATGTTCTCTTAAAAAATAATCAATTAAGCGTAAGAGGAAACACACAAATTTTGATCACGATTAATGATAAAAAAACTTTGATGACGGAAGATCAATTGAAACAATTGTTAGAAAATACAGATGGTGCCACTGTTTTTTCGGTTGAAATCATTACAAATCCACCTGCTAAATATGAGGCGTCTGGAAGTGCGATTATCAACATCAAAATGAAGAAAAATGTACTTTCTGGTTACAAAGGACAAATCGCTGCGCGTTATCATCAATCGATTTATAGCAAAGGAATGTTGGGAACAACACAGTCTTACAATACAGAAAAATGGCAATTGACAGGAAATTATTATTTTGTGAATGGAAAATATGTTCGCAAAAATTTTGATGTTGTAACTTTTCAAGATGATAAAACACGTTGGGAGAGCGACATGATTCGCAGAACAGTTGCTAAACAACAACATATTTACAATTTTGCTTCTCAATATTCAATCGATAGCTTGCAGCATTTTCAGTTCGGAATAAATGGATCAAGAAACCCTGCATCAATTGGGAATTATAATGTTCCGACAAATATTTACAACACAACAAATAATCAACTCGAATCTTTTTATATCACACAAAATCATCGTCGCGAAGCTTCAAATAATTTCAACACGTATTTAGTTTATGATAAAAAGTTTGGAAAAAACAATTTGACTTGGAGCAACAATTTTAGTCATCGCTATTACAAAGAAAATCAAGATGTTTTAACGAAATTAAATTTCAAAGATAAACCTTATGAAGAAAACCGTTTTTTAAGTACTGCACTTCAAAAATTGAATTTATTTTCTACTCAAATTGATTATAGTTTAACTCATGAAAATTTTGGTTTGGAGGCTGGAGCAAAACATAGTTTTGTGAAAAATGATAATGATTTAGATTTTTTTGAATCAATTCAAAATCAAATCGAATATCAACCCGAAAAAAGTAATGTTTTTAATTACAAAGAACAGATTTTCGCCTTATATCTTTCTGGAAATTACAACTGGAAAAAGTGGGAAGCAAAAGCTGGTTTGAGAACTGAAACAACTTGGATTAATACGATTTCTGATCACCCAATTAATCATAATAAACGAACAAATACAGACTTATTTCCAACAATATATTTGATGTATAGTTTTGAAAACGCAGGACAAATTGGTTTGAATTATGGCAAAAGAATTAATCGACCAAATTATAATTTCTTGAATCCTTCGAAATCGTATTACAATCTATTTTCATATTTTCAAGGCGATGCAAACGCAGTTTCTACGATTATTCACAATTTGAGTTTATCTTACACTTTAAAAGATTGGAATTTTGAAATGTATTATCGCTATGAGAAAGACCCTGCAATGGAAATTTCAATTCAAA
>NZ_CALGVK010000005.1:0-16503 GCF_937930195.1 uncultured Empedobacter sp. | reverse complement strand
TTTTTTATTGTTTTAATTAAATCAATAGCATCATCATTATTGAAGGTTATTTCGCTAATGATTAAACCAACTTCATTTCTACTCACCCAGAGGATTGCCACGTTGATATTCGTAGAATACCCTATAATTTGATAGTTTCTTCGCTTATGTAGTAGTGAGATTAATCCATCAATAACAATTTGATGTTGGTCTAAAATAAAAATTTTCATAAGTGAGTTTGGTTAGTCACATAAAAATACGTAAAAATTCTTAATTAATTGAAAATAATAGTTTAAAACGAAAGTAATTAGTTAAAAATTATTTATAACTCACATTTATTCGGTAGTGTATAGAGACGAGTTGATGTTAAATTATTATACATTCATTTGAGTTGATTGTTTAAATAAAGGTTTATTTTTGGGAATCGTTAAACTCATATATGAAAAATATAATAGTCCTTCTTTCTTTGATTGTTGCAACTAAATCTTATGCACAAGTTATCGAAGTAAAGAATCTTAAAAAGCACATTTATTACTTTGCCGATGATAAAATGAAAGGTAGAGGAACGGGAAGTGATGAAAATTTGAAAGCTGCAAAGTACATTGCCAAAGAATTCAAAAAATATAAACTACAACCGTTAGGAGAAGATGGTTATTTTCAGGGATTTGATGCAAAAGTGAGAAAAGTAAAAGTGGTGGATAGTATTCGCTCCGCTAAAAATGTAATTGGTTTTTTAGATAACAAGGCGAAAAAAACGATAGTAATTGGTGCACATTATGATCATTTGGGCGAAGGAAAACAAGGAAGTTCGTTAGCGAAAGACAGTTATGGAATTATTCACAATGGTGCTGATGACAATGCTTCGGGAGTAGCAGGTTTGTTAGAACTTGCGCGAGTGTATAGTAAAAATAAAATTACAGAACCTGTTAATTTTTTATTCATTGCTTTCGGTGCTGAAGAGTTAGGTTTGGTAGGTTCTCGACATTTTGTCAAACATCCGACGTATGATTTAACTAAAATTCATTGGATGTTGAACATGGATATGATTGGTCGTTTGAACAAAGAAACAGGTGTTTCGATTATAGGTTATGGAACTTCGCCAACTTTTGAAACAATTTTCAATGAGATTGATTCCACGAATTATGTCAAATTTTATACAGGATACGAGGGGAGAGGTGGATCGGATCAAACTTCTTTTTACGAAAAAGATATACCTGTTTTGTTTTTTCATACGGGTGGACACGATGATTATCACAAACCAACTGATGACGCAGAAAAAATTGACTATACTTCCTTAAAAGCTATTTTATTGCTTGAAAAAGCTGTAATCGAAGGAAGTTTCAAAATAGAGGAAATGCCTTTTCGAAGTACAGATAAAAAAGAATAGAAAAAAAAACGAGCGATAAATATCGCTCGTTTTTTGTAATTAAATTAGTGAAAGTATTATTCTTCTTCACCTTCATTTTTCATCGCATTCAATAGATTATAAGATCCTTTTGCTATATAAACCTTATTTGAGTTTTGAGGCGATTTTATTTCTACCATTTTATTTGATGAGATTCCGATTTCTACAGGAACTAAACGAAATTGATTTTTGTTTTGTCTTTCGAAAACATAATCTTTACCTTCAAATTGAACAATTGCTTCTTCTGGCAACACATTTGCATCCAAAGAGTTTACTTCTAACTCAATATTAAAGTACATATTAGCTGTCAGACGTGTTCCATTTGCATTGGTAATTTTAGCAAAAATATCTACTGTTCCATCTTCATTTACTTGGTTAGAAATAGACGTTATTTTGGCATCCAATTTTTGATCAGGCTTCGTATTGGTATAAGCTTTTAGAGTTTGTCCAATCTGAATATTACCCAAATCTTTTTCAAATACTTTTACGTTCAATAAAGAACGATCTGGATTAATAATTTCTAACATCGCATCAGCAGGTGAAATGTATTGTCCTTTATTTGCAAAAACTTGACTTACCATTCCACTGATTGGTGCATAAACATTGATGGTACGACGAATGTTACTCAATGAAACCGAAGATGGATTGATGTTCATTAATCGTAATTTTTGTTCCAACGAACTTTTTTTCACCATTAACGATTGACGCGTTGCTTTGGCTTGTTGCATCACCTTATCACTTGCAGCTTGCTCAGCATTCAACTCTTTTTGACGAATATAATCTGCATTTGCCTGCTCTAATAAAGCTTTTGTCGTTAAATAGTCTTCTTGCATTTGGATATATTGCGGATCTTCTAAAACGACCAAAACTTGTCCTTTATTCACATAATTTCCTGGAATAAGGGCAATTTGTTTCACATAACCACCAAACGCATTCGTAATCGAAATTGTATTTTCAGGCGTTACTGCTGTTTTCGCATTCAAACGAATAGTTGTTGGTAAATTTTGATGTTGAAACGAAACGGTATCAATGTCAAAATTCTTTAATTGTGCATCTGTTAATTTCAAAATAGAAGTCGAAACTTCTTCTTTTTGATCTTCTTGCGGTTGTGCTTCTTCTTTGCTACAACTCATAACAACAAGAGCTGTACAAAGCATTAAAATATATTTTTTCATGTTATTCTGCGGTATAATAAGTCATTGCGGCATATGCCTGTTCACGTAAATTTTTAGCTTCTAAAAATGTTGTTTTCACTTCGATGATTTGATTATTTAAAATCACCCAATCCAAAAAGTTTATTTCTCCTTCTAACAATTGACGATTAATCGTTTTTTGTAAATCATTGGATGCTGGAAGTTGAGTTTGTTCATAATCATGGACGATTTCATCATACATATTGACTTGATTTTTTAAAACATCATAATCTTGTTGCATTTTAGCTTGTTGCAAGATGTAAGCTTGTTTTGCAAGATTAACCTTAACTTTCGATGCCTCTATAGATGAGTTAATTCCACGATTAAACAAAGGTAGACCAACACCAACTTGAAATGAATTGTATCGATTGTTGTCTAAATCAGAAAAACTTTGATTAGAATAACCTACCGTAAATACAGGAATTTTTTTCGATTTTTCTACCTCAGTTTCTAATGTAGATGTTTGTATTGTTTCCTCTGCTAATTTTAACAATGGATGAGAATTTGACACAGCAGTACCTGCAATTTGACTCCAATTTACACCATCTTGAGTTGGATAAATTTTAGCTGTAGAATTCGTTAAAAATTGAATTTGTCGTGATGAGTTTTCTAATTCAACATCAATTAACTTGAGTTGATTCTGAATCGATTTTAATTGAATAATTGCTGTTGAAACTTCACTACGATTCGATTCTCCTTTTTTCAGACGTAGATTAGCTTTCTTTAAAAACTCGTCATAAATTGCTTCGTTTTCTTTTAATAAATCCTTTTTAGATTCATTGTTTTGCATGTTAACATACAAATTTGCTAATCGTTGTTTGATCTCAATTTTTGTTAATTTTTCATTTGCTTTCGAAGCATTAATCATTTGTTCGTTTAATGCTTTTTGACGTTTGAAAACGACAGGAAATTGAAAAGATTGTGATACTGAAATGGCATTATCAAACTCACCAGAATTGACTTGTCCAAATTCAGTCGAGATATCCAAAGGAGAAAGTGAACGATTCGCATAGATATTTTTCTCGTGATAAACCGTATTCAATTCAGCTTGTTTCACTTCAAGATTATTCGCATCCGCCAAAGCAACAACTTCATCAAAGCTCATACGGTTTTGTGCTTGAGCAGAAGCTCCAAACATTGTAAAAACAATAACTAAAGCAGCAGGAAGCGCTTTTTTATTTATTCTTTTCTTTTTAAAATGAATATTTTCGAACATAACATATAAGATTGGTAAAACAAATAAAGTTAGGAAAGTAGCACCCATTAAACCTCCAATTACGACTGTTGCTAACGGACGTTGCACTTCGGCACCAGAACCATTACTGATTGCCATTGGTAAAAATCCTAAAGAGGCAACTGTTGCAGTCATTAATACGGGACGAAGACGTGTACGTGTTCCCATAATTACAATTCGAGTCGTATTTTTGATGCCATGATCACGCAAACGATTATATTCTGAAATTAAGACAATTCCATTTAAAACAGAAATCCCAAATAGCGCAATAAAACCTACACCCGCACTAATACTAAAAGGCATATCACGTGCAGCTAAGAATAAAATTCCACCAATAGAGGATAGTGGTATAGCTGTATAAATTAATAAACTTTCTTTAACTGATTTGAATGCAAAGTATAATAATATAAAAATTAGGATTAATGCAATAGGAACGGCGATACCTAAACGCGCTTTGGCATGATTTAAGTTTTCGAAAGCCCCACCGTAGGTTGCATAATAACCTGTAGGAAATTTGATTTTTTCATCAACTTTTTGTTGTAATTCTTGAACAACACTTTCTACATCTCGATCTTTTACATTAAAACCAACAACAATTCGTCGTTTTGCATCTTCTCGTTGAATTTGGTTTGGCGTATTTTTATATTCTACTTTAGCCAATTGATTCAAAGGGATTTGTACTCCAGAAGCAGTAGGTATCAATAGATTTCGAATGTCGTCTATATTGGTGCGTTTTTCTTCTGCCAAACGAACAACTAAATCAAAACGTTTTTCACCTTCGAAAACCATTCCTGTGGATTGTCCAGCAAAAGCCATATTGATAATTCGATTTGCTTCACCAACAGTCAATCCATATTGTGCTAATAACCCTCGATCAAACTCGATTACTACCTGTGGAATTCCATTAATTGGTTCGATATACAAATCTTGTGCACCTTCAACCGTATTAATTATTTTTCCTAATTTGGCAGCATTACTCGATAAACTATCCAAGTTTTCACCAAATATTTTTACGACAACATCTTGACGCGCACCAGTCATTAACTCATTGAAACGCATCTGAACAGGGAATTGAAAACCAGTAGAAAGCCCTGGAATATTTTCTAAAGCTTTGCTCATTTTGTCTGATAATTCAGGGAAAGTTGTTGCAGAAGTCCATTCTTTTTTCGGTTTAAGAACAACAATCATATCACCTGTATCCATTGGCATAGGGTCAGTAGGAATTTCACCACTACCAATTTTGGTTACTACCATTTCAACTTCAGGAAATTCATCTTTTAAGATTTTAGCAGCTTTGGTTGTATATTCTTTGGTTGTCGAAAGATTACTTCCAGGTAAAACTCGTGCTTCAACAGCAAAATCGCCTTCTTCTAAAGCTGGAATAAATTCACCACCTAAACGAGACATGACAAAGATTGCAATTGCAAAAAGCGAAAAAACAACAACTAAAATAAGGTTTCGAACGCGTAATGCTTTCATTAAATATTTTTGATGAAAAACTTCAACTTTTGCCATTACACGATCCGAAAGATTTGGTTTTACTTTCTTCTTTTTACTTAAGAATAAACTGGTCATCATTGGAACATAAGTCAACGAAAGAATAAACGCTCCGATTAAAGCAAAAGCTACAGTTTGCGCCATTGGTCTAAACATTTTTCCTTCGATTCCTTGTAATGTGAAGATTGGTAAATAAACAATTAAGATAATAATTTGACCAAAAACCGCTGAATTGACCATTTTTTTAGCAGAAGAACCAACCGTTTGATCCATCTCTGTTTGCGTTAATTTATTCTTCAACCCAAACTTTTTATTATGTGCCAATTGATGCATAGCGGCTTCAACAATAATAACTGCTCCATCGACAATTAATCCGAAGTCTAATGCTCCTAAACTCATTAAATTTCCTCCAACGCCAAAGATGTTCATCATGATTATAGCGAACAACAATGACAAAGGAATGACAGAAGCAACAATGAATCCGGCACGTAAATTTCCTAAGAAGATAACTAAAATAAAAACAACGATTAAAGCACCTTCAAGTAAGTTGGTTTCTACAGTTCGAATAGTATTATCAACCATTTTTTTGCGATCCAAGAAAGGTTCAACTATCACACCTTCAGGTAACGTTTTTTTAATTTCTTCGATACGTTCTTGTACATTTTTGACAACTTCATTACTATTTGCACCTTTCAACATCATAACAACTGCACCAGAAACTTCTCCGGTATCGTTATATGTCATTGCGCCATATCGTGTTGCAAAACCAGTTTTAACATCCGCTACATCTTTCAGTAAAATAGGTGATCCGCTTTGAGAACGTTTCACTAAGATATTTTCGATATCTTCTATTTTACCTATTAAACCTTCAGAACGAATGAACAATGAAGTAGGGCCTTTTTCAATATAAGCTCCTCCTGTATTTTGATTGTTCTCACTTAATGCATCAAACAAATCATTGATGGTTAGGTTAAACGATTGCAATCGTTGTGGATTAATTGCGATTTCATATTGTTTTAGTTTTCCTCCAAAACTACTGACATCAGCTACGCCAGGAACCCCTAAAAGTTGTCGACGTACAATCCAATCTTGAATGGTTCTTAATTCTGTTTCATCATATTGGTCTTCATAACCTTCAGCAGGTCGAACGACATATTGATAAATTTCACCTAAACCTGTAGAAATTGGACCAAGTTGTGGTTCACCAATTCCTTCTGGAATATCGTTCTGAACTTGTAATAGTCGCTCACTAACTTGTTGTCTTGCCCAATAAACATCTGTTTCATCATCAAAAACGATGGTAACTAAAGATAAACCAAAACGTGAAAAACTTCGAATTTCCGAAATTCCACCAATATTAGAATTGGCTTGTTCGATAGGGAAAGTCACCAAACGCTCAATATCTTCTGCACTAAAAGAAGGCGCAACGGTGATAATTTGTACCTGATTCGATGTGATATCAGGCTGTGCATCGATGGGTAATTTTGTTGCGTCGTAAATTCCAAATATCAACAACGCGACAGTAAACAAACCCACGATAAATTTATTCTTGATTGAAAAATCAATAATTTTATTTAACATCGTAAAATTGTATAGATTAAAAATGTGCTATATATAAAATGTAAATAGCTGAAAAATGGATAAATTAAACGATCAATTTATCTTAAAAATCTAAATGTATTACGCTTGTTTTGGCGGTTGCCAAATAGAATCTAAATAATGCGAATAAAGAAAATCTTCGTTAAAAGATTTAATAGAGTTAGTTGATATTTCCTTATCTAAGTGGAGTACATCAAACAAGATAATTGGAGAATAAAAAAAGTCAATATGAACAGTTTCTATTTTTACGAAAGGTAGTTTTTGATCAGTTTCCCAGTCGTCATCCACTTCATGACCTCCGTAATGGTGTACCAAAAAGACTTTCATTTCATGGATAAAATCTCCTCCGGTGTCATGCTCGATGAAATGAGAAATAAGCACAGGCAATTTATATAACTGACAAAATTGAGTAGATGTCGTTATGTACAAAAAAATTAAAATCTTTGTAGCCCATATCTTCATACTACAAAAGTATTGATTTTAAATCTGATATTAACAGTTGTTGTACTATTATTTATCAGTTTTATATTAAAACTGAAAGTTTTTTATCAATACAAATTACGAAGCTTAATCTTTTTTATTGCATAATCTAAAACAGATATGGACATCATTTGGTTCTGAAATCATTGCAAACGTTGAAAATAGTGAGTTTCTATTTTGCTCAATCGGAAAAAGTTTCTATCTTTGAGTTAACCACAGAAAAGAAATGCAAACAATTAAAGTAAATATAAAACCTTTATTTGTTGGAATGAATAAGCAAACTTCTGCTTTACTTTCCAAAATTGTATTTGCTCAATATTCACTTTAGAATATTGCAGATTATTTGTTGACGAAATTCGTCATCTATTTTACCTTTTCATCAAAACAACAAACAAAATATGCCACTTTATCATCATTTGGGAGAATTTCCACAAAAGCGACATACTGTATTCCGAAAACCAAATGGAGAATTATATGCAGAAGAATTAGTTTCTACGCATGGTTTCTCGAGTACGTATTCTAACGTTTACCACTGTTATCCGCCAACTTTGGTTAAAGAAATTAATGAACCTTATTCGGTAGAACCGAAAATAGCTCGCGCAAAACATTTAAAACATACTTCTTTAAAAGGGTTTAAAGTCAAACCAACAAAAGATTATTTAGCATCTCGAGTACCCGTTTTAGTTAACAACGATTTGCATATTTCATTAGCAGCGCCACAAGAATCAATGACAGATTACTTCTATAAAAATTCTATGGCGGATGAAGTGATTTTTATTCATGAAGGGTCTGGAACTTTAAAAACAGGTTATGGTCAAATTGATTTTGAATATGGTGATTATTTAGTGATTCCACGTGGAATTATTTATCAACTTCATTTTAATGACGAAAATAATCGATTATTTATTACAGAATCTTTTAGCCCTGTAGAAACACCTCGTCGTTACCGCAATCATTTTGGTCAATTAATGGAGCATTCTCCTTTTTGTGAGCGAGATATTAAACGTCCTCAAAATCTCGAAACGAATGATGAACACGGGGATTTTAAAATAATGATTAAAAAAGAAGGATTGATTTACCCTTATGTTTATGGTACACATCCTTTCGATTTTGTTGGATGGGATGGTTATCATTATCCTTGGGCTTTTTCGATTCATAATTTCGAACCAATAACAGGTCGTATCCATCAACCACCTCCTGTTCATCAAACTTTTGAAGGAGCAGGATTTGTAATTTGTAGTTTCGTTCCCCGCTTATTTGATTATCACCCGAACGCAATTCCAGCACCTTACAACCATAGTAATGTAGATTCAGATGAAATTTTATATTATGTAGACGGTGATTTTATGTCGAGAAAATCGGTTGAGAAAGGACAAATTACCTTGCATCCAGCAGGAATTCCACATGGACCACATCCAGGGACAGTAGAAAAATCGATTGGCGCAAAAGAAACACACGAATTAGCTGTGATGATTGATCCATTTCGACCATTAATGTTAACAGAGCAAGCGATAGAATTAGAAGATCCAGATTATTATAAATCGTGGCTTTATTAAAGGTTATGAATAGTGCGATTAGAGTTTTGTTCTAAGTTCTAAGATGTGGATTTTGTCATTCTGAGCTTGTCGAAGAATCTCGAAATACATTTGATACAATATAATAATAAAAAGAAACTGAAATAAATTCAATATCACAATAAATGATAAAATAGTAAAACTTAATACATTTTACATAATACAATAAAAATAAAAACACAATAAAAATGAGTACACAAACATTTGCAGAAAAGATTGCATTAGCACAAGATTTCCTTCCCATTAATGGAACTGATTACATCGAGTTTTATGTAGGAAATGCAAAACAAGCTGCACATTATTATAAAACAGCATTTGGATTTCAGGAAGTTGCGTATGCCGGCCCAGAAACTGGTGTAAGAGATAGAGCTTCTTATGTTTTACAACAAGGTAAAATTCGTTTGGTTCTAACTTCTGGATTAAAATCAGATTCGCCAATTTGCCAACATGCGATGAAACATGGAGATGGAGTGAAAATTTTAGCACTTTGGGTAGATGATGCTTATGATGCGTTTGAGCAAACAACAAAGCGTGGAGGAAAACCTTACATGGAACCAACTACTGTTACAGATGAATTTGGTGAAGTAAAAATGGCAGGAATTTATACGTATGGAGAAACAATTCACATGTTTATCGAGCGTAAAAATTATAATGGCCCTTTTATGCCAGGTTATGTAAAATCTGAGTCAACGTATCAACCTACAGATTGTGGTTTGTTATATGTTGATCACTGTGTTGGGAATGTAGGATGGAATCGTATGAATGAGACCGTTCAATGGTATCAAGATGTAATGGGATTTGTTAATATTTTATCATTTGATGATAAACAAATTAATACAGAATATTCGGCATTAATGTCGAAAGTGATGAGTAATGGAAATGGTTATTCTAAATTTCCTATTAATGAACCAGCTGAAGGTAAAAAGAAGTCTCAAGTTGAAGAATATTTAGATTTTTACGAGGGAGAAGGAGTGCAGCATATTGCTGTTGCAACTAAGGATATTATCAAAACTGTTACAGAGTTAAAAGCACGCGGTGTAGAGTTTTTATCAGCTCCACCAGAGGCATATTATGATATGATTCCGGAGCGCGTTGGAGAAATTGATGAAGATATCAAAAAGTTACAAAATCTTGGAATCTTAGTTGATTGTGACGAAGAAGGTTATTTGTTACAGATTTTCACAAAGCCTGTTGAAGATCGTCCAACATTATTTTATGAAATTATTGAACGTCATGGTGCACAATCTTTTGGAGCAGGCAATTTCAAAGCATTGTTTGAAGCCTTAGAAAGAGAGCAAGACAGAAGAGGAAATTTATAAATTTTTAAAGCCATTGGTTGAATTCTAATGGCTTTTTTATTGAAAATAAGTTGATAGAATAGCTTAAATTTTAATGCTAAATAGCAGGTTAATTTTTAACTAACATTTATTAGTTTTATAAAAATTGATTATCTTCAACGCATTAAAACTGCAAACAAATAAAATGAAAAATATAGAACTAACGATTCCAAAATTGGGAGAAAGTGTTGCGTCTGTTCAACTTGTTCGTTTTACAAAAAACATTGGCGATTTCATAAATGAAGATGAAATAATAGCTGAGGTTTCGACGGACAAAGTAGATTCAGATGTACCTTCAACAAAGACTGGGAAGATTATTGAATTTAAATTTGATGAAGGTGATGAGATCAAAATTGGAGAAGTTTTTGCCATTATAGAACCTTCTGAAAATGAACTAAATTTAGTTGACAATAGCACAATTATTGAAGAAAAAATAACTCAACCGAATTTAACTTCTCAACCAACGAATAAAGTTGATAGTAATCAATTTTTATCACCTTTAGTTAAAAGTATTATTCAAAAAGAAAACTTACAAACAGAAGATATTTCTCAAATAATAGGATCTGGTAAAGATGGAAGGATTTCTAAGAATGATGTGTTGAATTACATTAAAAATAAATCATTTACATCTAATCATTCAAGTAATACTTTAAGTCAAAATACAGTTGTTTCAAGTACTTCTATTGGTGCAAAAGATGAAATCATTGAGATGGATAAAATGCGTCAAATGATCTTAAAACACATGAAACATAGTAAACAGACTTCCCCTCATGTAACAGCTTATGTTGAACCAGATGTGACAAATTTTGTAAAATGGCGCGAAGAAAATAAAGGTGCTTTTGAAGCAAAATATAAACAAAAATTAACGTTTACGCCTTTGATTGTTGATTGCGTTGTTCGTGCAATAAAGGACTTTCCTATGATTAATGTATCAGTTGATGAAACAGAGACTAAAATAATCAAACACAACGAAATAAATATTGGAATTGCTACTGCATTACCAAATAATAATTTGATTGTACCGGTGATTCATCAAGCCAATGAATTGAATTTAGAAGGCTTAGCCAAACATGTTAATACTATTGTAGATAAAGCGCGTACAAATAAACTTTCTCCAGATGATATTCGAGGCGGAACATTTACAATTAGTAATGTTGGTACGTTCGGAAATTTAATGGGAACGCCTATTATTAATCAACCTGAAGTTGCCATTTTAGCAACAGGTGTAATTAAGAAAAAGCCTGCAGTTTTAGAAACTGAATTTGGTGATATTATCGTGGCGAGACAATTTATGTATTTATCACTTTCTTTTGATCATCGTGTAATCGATGGTTCATTAGGAGGAGTTTTCTTGAAACGAATTTCAGATTACATGGAGAATTGGGATGTTAATACACAAATTTAATTAAAAATGGAAACCACAACAGCATCAACAACATTATTAAAAAAAGCATACGAATTATTAGTTACAGCTAAGGCTTTAACCGAATTATACGAAGAAAATAAAACTACAACAAGTAAATATGTACACGCAACTTCGCGAGGACACGAAGCGATACAAATTGCAACAGGTTTACAATTATTACCACAAGATTATTTAAGCGCCTATTACCGTGATGATGCGATGTTATTATCGATAGGAATTACGCCTTATGAATTGATGTTGCAGCTATTAGCAAAACGAGATGATATTTTTTCGGGAGGAAGAACCTATTATTCTCATCCAAGTTTGCGTCGTGATAATATGCCAAAAATACCGCACCAAAGTAGTGCAACGGGCATGCAAGCTATTCCTACAACTGGAATTGCGATGGGAATGCAATACAAAGAATTGGAAGGTCTTTGTCGTGATGAGGTTAAACCAGTCGCAGTATGCTCCTTAGGTGATGCTTCATGTACAGAGGGTGAGGTAGCAGAAGCTTTTCAAATGGCAGCTTTGAAACAATTACCTATTTTATATTTGGTTCAAGATAATGAATGGGATATTTCAGCATCAGCAGATGAGATTCGAGCTCAAGATATAGCGCATTATGCGAAAGGTTTTAAAGGGTTAGAAGTGTTTGTAGTTGATGGAACTGATTTTTTAGCATCCTATAACACTATTCAAAGAGCAATTGACATTATCCGTTCAGAACGTCGTCCGATTTTGGTTCATGCAAAAGTTCCATTATTAAATCATCATACATCTGGGGTTCGTATGGAATGGTACCGTGACGATTTAGAGAAGGCAAAAGCTCGAGATCCATATAATAAATTAAGGGATACTTTATTAAATGAAGGTTTTGACGAAAAAGAGTTAATTGAAGTCGAAAACACGATTAAACAAAAAGTTCAGGCAGAATATCAACAAGCATTAAAAGCAGATGATCCTCGTCCTGAAGATTTATATACACATGTTTTTGCTCCAACATTAATTACCGAAGAAAAAGGAAATCGCTCTCCTGAAGGGAAGGATAAAACGGTAATGGTAGATTCTGCTCTTTTTGCAATTCGCGAATTGATGGCAAAACATCCTGAAGCATTATTATATGGACAAGACGTTGGTTTGCGTTTAGGAGGTGTTTTTCGTGAAGCAGCAACTTTGGCAAAACAATATGGAAAAAATCGTGTATTTAATACACCAATTCAGGAAGCGTTTATTGTTGGATCTACGGTTGGAATGTCTGCGGTAGGCTTGAAACCTATTGTAGAAGTGCAGTTTGCGGATTATATTTGGCCAGGTCTTAATCAGTTATTTACTGAAGTGGCTCGTTCAAATTATTTGTCAAATGGTAAATGGCCAGTTTCTATGATTTTACGTGTTCCGATTGGTGCTTATGGAAGTGGAGGACCTTATCATTCGAGTTCAGTGGAAAGTGTATTGACCAATATAAAAGGGATTAAAATAGCTTATCCGTCTACTGGAGCAGATTTAAAAGGTTTGATGAAAGCTGCTTATTACGATCCAAATCCTGTGGTGATGTTAGAGCACAAAGGTTTATATTGGAGTAAAATAAAAGGAACGGAAGATGCTGCAACAGTTGAACCAGATGAAAATTATATATTACCTTTTGGAAAAGCACGTGATGTTTTATTGGCAGAATCCTCTCAAAATCATAACTCTGTAACTATCATTACCTATGGTATGGGAGTTTATTGGGCTAAAGAAGCTGCAAAGGCATTTCCAAATCAAGTTGAAATTATAGATTTAAGAACATTGGTTCCTTTAGATGAGGAAACAATCTTTAATAGTGTAAAAAAACACAATCGTTGTATTGTATTAACTGAAGAAGCTAAGCAAAACTCTTTTGCTCAAAGCCTTGCGGGTTTAATTAATGAAGAATGTTTTGAGTATTTGGATGCGCCAATTCGAGTGTTAGGAGCACAAGACATGCCTGCAATCCCATTAAATTCTACCTTAGAAATAGAAATGTTACCAAATTCAGAAAAGTTAAAAATATTGATTAGCAATGTGTTAAAATACTAAAAGTCATCAATTGATAAATAATTGTACTTTTTACACTAAAAAAACTAACAAACGTTAGTTTTTTTAGTTTTTTTGATTAAATTTGTTATTATCAAAAATCAAATCTGCAAAAATTATGATATTTAATCCTGGGATTGAACAGATGCCTATTGAGCAATTACGTGTTCTTCAGAACGAGAGACTTCAATCAATGTTAAAAAAAGTGTATAATAATGTACCTTTTTATAAACAAGCTTTTGACGAAGCTGGTATCAAGTTAGAAGATATTAAAGGTGTTGAAGATTTACACAAATTACCTTTTACAAAGAAAAATCATTTAAGAGAAAATTATCCATTTGGATTATTTGCAGAACCTAAAGAGAATGTCGTTCGTTTACATTGTTCAAGTGGAACAACTGGAAAACCAACAGTAGTAGGGTATACTAAGAATGACATCGAATTATTCTCAGAAGTAGTAGCAAGATCTTTAGCTGCTTCAGGATGTGAGCCAGGTATGACATTACAAAATGCCTATGGTTATGGTTTATTTACAGGAGGTTTAGGGTTGCACTATGGTGCTGAAAAATTAGGAATGACTGTTGTTCCAATTTCTGGTGGTAACAGAGAAAAACAAATTATGGTATGGAAAGATTTTCAATCTGATGCAATTTGTGCAACACCATCTTATGCGTTAACAGTTGCTGAAGAAATCAAGAAAAGAGGTGAAACTTTATCAGATTACAATTTAAAGTTTGCTATTTTAGGATCTGAACCTTGGTCAGAAGCATTACGCCAAGAAGTAGAAGGAAGTTTAGATATCAAAGCTTCTAACATCTATGGATTAAGCGAAATCATAGGTCCAGGTGTGTCAAATGAAGATTTCGAAGAACAAGGTACAGGATCGTATATTTGGGAAGATCATTTCTTTCCAGAAATCGTAGATGAAAAAACGGGTGAACCAGTTCCTTATGGACAACCAGGTGTTTTAGTTATCACTACACTTACAAAAGAAGCCTTACCATTAGTGCGCTATTGGACAGGAGACATTACAACATTAACGTACGAACATTCTAAGAAAAGAACACATGTCAAAATGGGACCTATTATTGGTCGTGCTGATGATATGATGATTATTCGTGGTGTGAATTTCTTTCATACACAAATCGCGGATTTTATTCCAGATTTCCCTGAATTATCACCAAATTATCAAGTAGTTTTAACGAAACCAAAAAATATGGATGCAGTAGAAGTTGGATTTGAAATAAATCCTGACTATTTTGCAGAAAAAGGTTTGACTTGTGATGATTTGAATGACGAATCTAATGTTGCGTGTTGCAAATTAGTCGCAAATATTCATAAAAAAATAAGAGACAACATTGGATTAGGAATGAATGTCAAATTATACCAAGTAGATGGACTTCCTAAAAGTGAAGGAGGAAAGTTGAACCGAATTATAGATAATAGACATTTATAAAACTATATGCCTAAGCAAAGTAAAAAAGAACTGATTATTAAAGAAGCTGCTTTAATCTTTAAACAAAAAGGTTATTCAGCAACGTCGATGAGAGAATTGGCTGAAAAAGTTGGAATGGAAGCCGCGAGTTTGTATAATCATATTCGCTCGAAAGATGAAATCTTAGAAGAAATTTGTTTTAAAGTGGCCAATCAATATGTTTCGCACATTAGCTCGATTGAAGATACTGAAGAATCAAATGTTCAGAAATTAAGAGATTTAATTCAACTTCACGTTCGAATGATTATTGACGAGCCAAACGAAGTATCTGTAGCAAATAACGATTGGAAAAATTTATCCGATACCAAAAAAGAATTGTATAAAACAATTAGAAAAGGGTATGAAAAACGGATTGCTAATTTAATCAAAGCAGGTATCGCATCTGGCGAATTCAAAAATCTTAATGTATCGGTTGCTTTATTTACTTTATTATCATCTCTTCGTTGGATAGAGTTGTGGTACAAACCAGGGCGAGATATAACACCTGATCAATTAGAAAACGATTTGATGACATTATTAATTAACGGATTTCAAAAATAATATGGCAGTAAATTTTCATAAACTACGCGTTAAAAATGTTAAAAAGGAAACACCAGATTGTGTATCCGTTACATTTGATGTGCCTGAAGAATTGAATCAAGAATTCAAATTTAAACATGGACAATATTTAACGTTTAAAAATATTCAAAATAACGAAGAAATTAGACGTTCTTACTCGATCTGTTCTTGCCCAATGGACGAAGAATTGAGAGTAGCTGTAAAGAAAATAGAAGACGGGGTTTTCTCAACATTTATCAACGAACAAGTTAAAGTTGGTGATGTTCTTGATGTAATGACTCCACAAGGAAATTTCTTTACAGAAGTACACGAAGATAACAAAAAATTATATGTAGGAATTGTAGCAGGATCAGGAATAACACCAGTTCTTTCTATCATCAAAACAGTTCTTAGAGCAGAACCAAATAGCGAATTTGTGCTATTATACGGGAATAGAAATAAAGGTTCAATTATCTTTAAAGAAGAAATTGAAGCACTTAAAAATAAATACATGCAACGCTTTAGCGTTTACAATATTTTGAGTCGCGAAACAGCTGATGCTGAAATTTTGAGTGGAAGAATTGATAAAGCTAAGATTGAGTATTTCTTACAACATATCATCAAACCAGAAGATGTAAGCGAAGTGTTCCTTTGTGGTCCTGAAGAAATGATTTTAAGCGGCCGCGATGCTTTTGTAGAAGCAGGTGTAG
>NZ_CALGVK010000004.1:0-16494 GCF_937930195.1 uncultured Empedobacter sp. | reverse complement strand
ATTAAATGCTTCAAATTCTGATAAACCTTGGCGAATAGTTAATGGATTAAATGATAATTATCCAGTACTGAATTTTCAAAATTTGGGTATTCAGGAGTATACATCCAAAGAGCTTAATCTTAAAATTTATCCAACAATAACAGAGAAGTTACTACATATACAATCAAATGCGAAAGTGTTAGATTATAAAATTTATGATATTAATGGACGAATAATTCCAATTAATAATAAAAAAATGAAAGAAATAGATGTTTCATCTTTTACCAAAGGAGTATATATTATTTCTGTTTCTACAAACGAAGGAACTAAAAATTTGAAGTTTATTAAAAAATAAATTATAGAAAAAAAAGGCCTAAATATTTTAGGTCTTTTTTTAAATCGAACAAGGAAGTAAATAGTAGCTAAAAAGGAATAGAATTTGCTACAATGACCACAATGAATTCTAATCATATTTTAAATCCAAAAATGTTAAAATATTTGCCATGGCTTGGTGCGATGGCAATTTTTATGCAATCTTTGGATGGTACAATTTTAAATACTTCTTTACCTACAATTGCCAAAGAATTAGATAAATCTCCTTTAGAAATTCAATCAATTATTGTGGCATATACGTTAACAGTAGCCTTGTTAATTCCTTTGAGTGGATGGCTCTCAGATAAATATGGAACAAAAAAAGTTTTTCAATCCGCGATTATTATTTTCACCATTGGTTCAGCTTTATGTGCGTTTGCAACAAGTTTACCTTTTTTAGTTATTTCGAGGATTATTCAAGCAATAGGTGGTGCAATGATGGTGCCTGTTGTTCGCTTGGCGATTTTGTACGCTTATCCGAAAAGTGAATTGTTGAAAGTAATCAATTTTATTACTATTCCTGGTTTAATTGGACCTCTTTTAGGTCCTACTATCGGAGGTATTTTAGTTGAAACCTTATCTTGGCATTGGATTTTTATCGTGAATATTCCATTTGGAATTTTAGCTCTTTGGATGACAAGTTTTGCATTGCCTGATTTTAAACATCCTGTATTCAAATTTGATATCAAAGGTTTAATACTTTTCAGTGGAGGTGTTACGGTTCTAACTTTGATAATGGAACTTACTTCAACTCGGGTGATTGGAATACAAACAGTGTTAGCGTTAACTGTTGTTTCTATTTTTTTAATTGGATTATATATCTATCATGCGAAACATAAACAACATCCTTTAATAGATTTGAATTTATTTAAGATAAGAACGCTAAAAATTGGAATAATCGGTAATCTAATTACACGTTTAGGAATTGGAGGAATGCCTTTTCTTATTCCGTTATTGTTGCAAGTAGGGTATGGGTATACTGCTACTGTAGCAGGATTAATCATGATTCCAGCTGCAGCAAGTAATATTATTGCAAAATCTTTTGTAGTACCAATTGTAAATAAATTTGGATACAGAAATACGTTGATAGCAAATACGATTATTTTAGGGTTAATTATTTGTCTGTTTTTCTTTTTAGAATCACAATCGCCCATTTATTATATTATTCCATTGATGATTTTGAACGGATTTTTTAGTTCGATTCATTTTACAGCTATGAATACCATTTCTTTAGCCGATTTGGATGAAAAAACCTCAAGCGAAGGAAATAGTTTGTTAGCCGTAACACAACAATTATCGTTGACTTTTGGAATTTCTGTCGCAGCTTTAATATTAGGTTTTTTTAGAGATATGAAAGGGTTAACGAATGGTGTAGAAGTACAAGCCTTTCGTTATTCATTTTTAGCAATGGGTGTAATGACGATTCTATCAACCTATATCTTTTTCAAGTTAAAAGAATCTGATGGCGCTTCGATGTCAGGGAAGAAATAATGAACATAAAAATCTCTACTTGGTAGAGATTTTTATGTTGATATCATTTAAATTAATCATTGTAAAAATGATGACGAAGTTCTCCTTTCAGATTTGTTTCGTATTGTTTTTTAAATTCTTCTTTCGAGAGGTTTTGTCCTAATAAGTAAATCGCTTTTGTAATAGCAGCTTCCATAGTTAAATCAAAACTCGAAATTGCACCCATATTCAATAAAGCATCACTTGTTGCGTAACGTCCAAGTTCTACCATTCCACCCGCACATTGCGTATTGATGATGAGATGAATTTCATTATTGGTAAGTTCTTTTAATAATTCGATGAACCAATCGTCAGTGAAAATATTTCCAGTTCCAAAAGCTTCAATAATAAACGCTTTCATATTTGGCGCTTTCAAAACACTTTCGATAAAAGAGCGATTCATACCAGGGAAAATCTTTAATACACCAACATCAACATTAAGATTTTTATTGATACTAAGTTGATCTGTAACTGTATTTTTTAACAACAAATCTTCTTTAACTTCTAAATGAACACCAGAAACTCCTATAACTGGATAATTAGGTGATTCGAAAGCATCAAAGTTTTCTGCATTAATCTTAGTTGTTCTATTTGCACGGAATAATTTGTACTCAAAATACACACATACTTCTTTGATGATTGGTTGATTATCTTTTTTCAACGATGCTAATTGAATAGACGTAATCAAATTTTCTTTGGCGTCAGTTCGCAAATCTCCAATTGGTAATTGAGAACCAGTAAAAATGATTGGTTTCTCAAGATTATCAATCATAAAACTCATTGCAGATGCCGTATACGCCATCGTATCTGTGCCATGTAATACAACAAAACCATCATAGTTTTCGTAATTTTGCTGAATTGTTTCGGCAATTTCTATCCAATATTTCGGTTTCATATCAGAAGAATCAATTGGCGTTTCGAAACTATGATAATCGAAAGAACAGTCCAAAAGGCTTAATTCTGGAATTCTCTTCAATAAATTATCAAAATTAAAAGGTTTTAAAGATTGATCGCCATAGTCTTTGGCCATTCCAATTGTACCACCTGTATAAATCAATAAAATTTTTGTCTGCATGGGGTTTTGATTAATTTCTGGATAAAATTAACCATTCTAAAAAATCTGTACAATACCTTTTCAAAAACGCTCATAATTTGCTAAATTGGGTAAAATAATTGTAAATAGAATTTTAAAATATAAACTTGATGAAAACATTACTTTTAGCCATTACAACTTTGATTACATCTGTCGCTGTTTTTGCACAATCTGATGAAGGATTATTTGAAGTAGAATATGAAATGAATGGACAAGATTTAAAATCATTTGCTTTTTCGACGGATAATTGTGCCCAAAGTTTGATTGTAAAATCGTGGGAAAATTGGGTGACAAACAAAGAAGGAGCTTCAGGATTTCTTAAAAAGCATGAAGCCAATAATATCAAGTTCAAGAATTCGCAAGATGTGTATAAATCAGTTATTAGTTTGGTGGAGGAAGAAAATGGGAAAACAACTGTGATTAACACATTGACAGATCAAAATGGAATGACATTTAATAGTCATTCTGCAGAATTTGATTTAATTTATAATCAATTACAGGATTTAGCCGTCAAAACAAAACAAAGTTGTGTACGAACTGAATTGAAATTAGCAAATGAAAATATGATTCGTTTAACAAAAGAGAATGCGGATGCGCAAATAAAGAAAGGAAGCTCGATCAAATCATATTTAAAAAATAGTAATACACTTCTAAAATTAGAAAGTAAAAAGCAAGCCTTAGGCGATAAATTGGATTTAGTCGTGAATCAATTAGAACGAGAATCTGACGATAAAATGATGGATGGATTGATGAAGAAAAAAATAAAAACAGAAAATGCTTTGCGTACAATTGAAGATCAAGTTGTTTCATTGAACGGAAAAATACAAATAGAAGAGGATAAAGATAAAGGACTTGATGCAAAGATTAATCAATTAACAACTCAAATTCAACAACAGCGATTGATGAGCGAAAATTTGAAAAAGAAATATTCATCAATTGCACGATAATTGTAAGAGAAATAGTATATTTACTAAAAATCAACAAATAAATATTATTAAAATCAACTCACTATGGGATTATTTTCATTTATTAAAAATGCCGGAGAAAAAGTCTTCGGAGGAGCAGAAACTCCAGAAGAAAAAGCAGCTAAAGTAAAAGAACAAGTAGCAAAACAAGGTTTTGATTTATCAGGAGTTACATTTTCTGCTGATGGAGAAAAAATTGTAGTTTCGGGACAAGCTCTGGATATCAACGAAAAACAAAAAATCTTAGCAACAGCAGGAAACATTGATGGAGTAGAAGCAGTAGAAGATCAATTAACGTTAAAAACACCTTTAAAAATTGAAATTCCAGATATTTCTAAAACAATGTACACTGTGCAAAGTGGAGATTCTTTATCTAAAATTGCCAAACAAGTTTATGGAGATCCAATGCAATATCCAAAAATTTTCGAAGCAAATAAACCAATGTTAAAACACGAAGATAAAATTTATCCAGGACAAGTATTGTATATTCCTCAGGATTAATAGAATAGAATTTAGATAAGATATTAAAACTCCTACAACCTTACGATTGTGGGAGTTTTCTATTTTTACAGCATGGTTTTTGAGGAATATTTAGTTCCAATAAAAAATAATAACATATATTCGTATAACTGAAATAAAAAAATAATTATGAAAGTTTCAATTTTGCCAGTAGCGGTTATCGCTGCTTCAACTTTATTTAGTTGTGTGAGTCAGAAGAAGTATGATGAATTACAAAATAAATTCAATTCTGCTTATTCTGAGAACCAAGGATGTCAAACAGAATTAGCTGTAGCGAAAGCCAAATTAGCTAATTACGAGGCTAATCAAGGTCAATACGAGAACACAGTTCAGAGTGAAAGAAACCAAATTAAACAATTACAAGAGCAATTGAAAAATTGTATTAATGGTGGTTCTAAAAATGTGTCTGAATTAGTTAACGAGATCAATCAATCGAATAAATACATCAAACACTTGATTGATGCAAAAAGCAAATCAGATAGTTTGAATATGGTTTTAACAAACAACTTAACTCGTTCTTTATCAAGCAACGAAGCAAAAGATGTTGATGTAAAAGTATTAAAAGGTGTGGTGTATATTTCATTAGCAGATAATATGTTATATAAATCTGGTAGCTATGAGATTTCACCTGCTGCAGGAGAAACTTTAAGTAAAATTGCAAAAATCATCAATGATTATAAAGACTACGATGTATTGATTGAAGGTAACACAGATAATGTGCCAATTTCTAAACCAAACATCCGTAACAACTGGGATTTATCTGCTTTACGTGCATCATCTGTAGTACAAGCATTACAAAACCAATATGGTGTTGATGGAAAACGTTTAACAGCTGGTGGTCGTGGAGAATACAATCCATTAACTACAAACGCTACCGCTGAAGGAAAGTCACAAAACCGTCGTACACAAATTATTATCTTACCTAAGTTAGATCAATTTATGGATTTAATTGGACAAGCTCCAAAAAACTAATTTGATAATAATCAAAATATTTATTTAGAAAGCACATCTTTTGATGTGCTTTCTTGTTTAACAGAAGTTTAGAATGAATAATTGTCTTGTTCGAGAATTAATTTTTATTTTTAAGGGAAATAAGTTTAAACCAACAAAATGAAACTAAAAGATTTATCCAATCAACTTGAAATATCTTTAGGAAGTTTACAAAATTTCATCAATGATTTTAATATTGATTTGAGTTTTTGTATTGACGAAAATTTTAATGTCACTGAAGAATTTATTGATTTTTCCGAGAAGAATATTGATTTTTTGAAAAAATATGCTGAAGATCATTCGAAAGAAAAGACAATAGAAGAAATCGCAAAAACGATAGGAGCCAAAGAAGAAGAAGTGCTTCATTTTTTTGTTTCGAATGGAATTCCTGCTGAGGTTGCTAAACAAATGAAAACAGCTGTTTCGAGCTATTTGATTCATTCATACATTGGAGGAAAATATCCATTTATAGAAAAAGCTTTTCCTCAATGTGAAGATTTTTCTGGGAAAAGTTTAGTCGGTTACACAGATTTGTATTTTTATTTAACCGATATGTTGGATCCTTTTATTAGCAAAGATCAAGTAGAAAGATGGGGAATTTCTAAACCTGCTGGACTTGTTTTATATGGACCTCCGGGAAGTGGAAAAATTTATTGGGCAAGAAAAATAGCAGATATGATTGGCTACGAATTTGTTCATGTTTTTAACGACTATTTAATTGGAAATTTTGATTCTAAGAAAAATAAATTTTCTGATTTTCTTTCGAAAAAAATGAATCAACCCAATACACTTTTGTTTATTGATTCGTTTGATGAATTGTTGCATTCTTCGTCTGATAACAGTATTTCTCCAGAAATGATAGATTTATTTTATTCAGTTTTGAGACATATTCAGAAGAACGATAGACAAGAATTATTGATTGTAGGAGCGGTCGAATCATTGTCTACTTTGAATGATGAAATTGTGGCTCCAGGACGTTTTGATATGCATATTCCAATTTTTCCACCAACTTTAGATGAACGAATTCAATTGATTTTACATCATTTAACGGCTAATTTAGCCCTGGATTCTCCATTGTTAACTATTTTGAAAAACCAAAATGCATTGAACAAAGATTTTTGGACTCCTTATGCTGCAGAAATGAGATTGTTTTCGAATACAATGTTGATCGATTTTACTCAATCCTTAAAAAAACGTTTGTATGCTTTGTTTAGAAAAGATGAAACGAAAAATATTATGATGACAGAAAAGGTTTTGTTTTCAGCTTTTCAGGAAGCAAAGTCAAAATTAACACCAGATTATTTGAGACATTGTGCAATTTTTGTGAATGAGGCTAAGCAAAATGTTGGACAAGATTTTCCGCATCGTTTGATTGAATTGAATGCAGATTTAGAGTTTTATTTAACGACAAAAGAAATACCAATCACAAAAATTGGTTTCAAACAAAGTGATGAATCAGTTGAATTAAATACAAATCAATCCTCAGTAGAAAATAATGAAGTATAAAAAAAGCTCCCAAATTTGGGAGCTTATATTTCTAAAAAACTAAATCGTTTTAAATTTTAATAATAAAATATTGCCTTTGTAAAGATGTAATTCCTTTCCAGAAATTTCATAGCGATTTACGTTTTTCAACATGGATAAAAATGCTTTTTCTTCATTCAAATTTGGACAAGCCATTTTTGTTTCAGAAAAATTCACAAAACTTGTCACCTCTCCAACTTTTGTAATAGAAGCGTTGAAATTGTTGCAACCCGCAAATCCACTTACAGTAGAATTCGCTTCGTCAATTAGTATCATCACATCTTTTTCGTACAAACCTTTTACGGTATTATTGTCATTCATCAAATACCAGTTTTGATTTGAAATCGAAACATCTGTTTTCGATTTTAATCTTGCAGTGTTAGTTGTAGAACAAGACGTCGCTACAAAACTCATTAAGATAGTTGCTGAAATTAGGGTTACAATCTTTTTCATTTTTCGGAATATTTTATCTCAACTCAGCGTTGAATTTTTCTTGATACAATTTGATTAATTTATTCATTAAACCATCAATTTCTTGATCGCTCAATGTTTTATTTTCGTCTTGAATCATAAAACTTAACGCATATGATTTTTTACCAGCAGGTAATTTATCACCTTCGTAAACATCGAATAAATTAACCGCTTTCAATAAGTTTGTTTTAACTTCTTTCGCTGCTTTAAAAAGTTCTTCATACTTCACAGTAGAATCAATTAGCAACGCTAAATCTCTACGAGAACCAGGAAATTTAGAAATTTCTTTGTATTTTAAATCGTGTTTGTTTGCCAAATCAATCATTATATTCCAATTTAATTGTGCAAAGAAAACATCTTGATTTACACCTAATTTTTTCGCTAATTTTTTGTTGATGATTCCAAGCTTTCCTAATGACTTTTCACCAGAAATAAATTCAATTCCATCCAAGAAATTATCATCTTTTGCAGGAACTTCATCCGTTACTTGAATATCTAATCGAACAAAAATTTGTTTGATTAATCCTTTTATATCAGCAAATGAAGCTTTACGTAAATTTCCAGTCCAAGATTCGCTATTAAAGTTTCCTGAAAGAACGATTCCTAAACATTTATTTTCTTCATAAATACCATCAATTTTACGGTAAACATTCCCGAATTCGAATAATTTAACATCCGAATTACGACGGTTAATGTTGAACGCTACATTTTCTAATAATCCATTCAATAATGTACGGCGCATAACTGCTAAATCAGCTGAAAGCGGATTTAACATGGCAACACTTTCTCCTTCTGGATAAAAGAAAACTTCTTCGTATTCTTTCTTCGTTAATGAGTTATTCATCGCTTCATTAAATCCGAAAGAAATCAGTTGACGTGCAATGAAATCTTCTATTTTATCTGGGCTAACTTTTTGATTTGGAACGTAAGAAAAAGAGAATTTAGAAGGGATTTCGATGTTGTCATACCCATAAATTCTCAAAATATCTTCGATCAAATCCACATCACGTAAGACATCTACACGATAAGCAGGAACTTCTAAATTTAAAACGTCATCATTTTCTGATAAGATTTTGATTTCTAAGTTCTCTAAAATTGTTTTGATTTTAGCTTCAGGAATTTCAACGCCTAATAATTCGACAACTTTTCCTAAACGTAATTTTACGTTAAAGTTTTCTATTGGATTTGCGTAAATATCATCAATATTTGAAGCAATTTCTGCTCCTGTAATTTCAACTAACATCAACACTGCTTTTTTCAATGCATCAACTGTGATATTAGGGTCAATTCCACGTTCAAAACGGAAAGAAGCATCTGTATTCAATCCATGTGCTTTTGCACCTTTACGAATTGTTACAGGCTCGAAATAAGCTGATTCTAAGAAAATAGAAGTTGTTGTTTCAGAAACGCCTGAATCTTTTCCTCCAAAAACTCCCGCAATACACATTGGATTGTTTTCGTTGCAAATCATCAATTCGTGTCCTTTTAATGTTCGCTCAACGCCATCTAAAGTAGTGAATTTTGTTCCTTCAGCTAATTTCTGAACAATGATTTTATTTCCTTCAATTTTATCAGCATCAAAAGCATGTAAAGGTTGACCTAAATCGTGTAAAATATAATTGGTAATGTCCACAACATTGTTAATTGGAGATAATCCAATGACTTTCAAACGATTTTTTAACCAATCAGGTGATTCGGTAACTTTTATATTTTTCAAGTAAACACCAGCATAACGCGGTGCTGCTGCTGTATCTTTTACTTCGATAGAAATTGGGTTTTGACCTAAATCCGTTGTAGGATAATTAGATACATTATACGTATTGAAGGTAGAGTCAATTTTACGTGTTTTAAGCGCTGCGTGTAAATCACGAGCAACACCAAAATGAGACATTGCATCTGCACGATTTGGTGTTAAACCAATTTCTATTTCATGGTCAATTTCATCATTTTTTCCGAAAAGATCAAATGTAGAGGTACCTGGTTTTAATTCTTCTGGTAAAACTAAAATCCCAGAATGATCAGTACCGATTCCTAATTCTACTTCAGAACAAATCATTCCAAAAGATTCTTCACCACGAATTTTAGCTTTCTTAATTTTAAAATCTCCATCTGGAGAAGGTAAAACTGTTCCGACAGTTGCTACAGGTACATTTTGTCCTGCTGCAACATTAGGAGCACCACAAACAATTTGTGTTTCTTTTCCGTCTCCTAAATCTATTTTAGTAACTTTTAATTTATCTGCATTTGGATGAGGTACAGCTGATAAAACTTTACCAACTAATACAGTTTCCAAGTAATTTTTAGCGCCACCTACTTGTTCTACTCCTTCTACTTCTAAACCTGTACTTGTTAGTGTAGCAGATACTTCATCAAGTGTTATATTAGTATCAATGTAGGTTTTTAGCCAATTGTATGAAATTTTCATTGTATTGTAAAAATGAATTTTATGTATTCTTGTTCATTATGCGTTAAGCATAACTGGCATAACTAACATTAAGATTTCTTCGCCATCCTCAAGTCCATCAACCGGTTTGATGATTCCTGCGCGATTTGGTTCAGACATTTCTAATGTTATTTCTTCTGATTGTAAATTATTTAGCATTTCAATTAAGAAACGAGAATTGAAACCGATTTGTAAGTCAGTTCCGTTATAATCACAAGGAAGTCTTTCTTCTGCTTTGTTTGCAAAATCGATATCTTCCGCAGAAATTGTTAATGAATTTCCGACTAATTTTAATCGAACCTGATTGGTAGTTTTGTTCGAGAAAATAGCCACTCGTTTTAATGATGTTAAGAATAAATTTCTGTTAATCGTTAATACGTTTGGATTTTCTTTTGGAATTACGGCTTCATAATTTGGATATTTACCATCAATTAAACGACAAGTAAGCACGATATTCTGAAAAGAGAAACGTGTATTTGTATTGTTATATTCGATGATCACATCGTCATTATTTCCTCCTAAAATATTTTTCAATAAGTTAAGTGGTTTTTTTGGCATTATATAATCTGCAGCTTGTAAATTGTCTAAACCATTGCGTGTATATTTCACCAAACGATGGGCATCTGTTGCAACAAAACGAAAAATATCTGCACTTGCTTGGAAGAAAACTCCCGTCATAATAGGACGTAATTCGTCGTTTCCAGTCGCAAAAATTGTTTTGATAATTGCTTCTGATAAAATGCTTGCACTAAGTGTTGTAGAACTTGCATCTTCTATATCTGGTGTTTGTGGATATTCGTTTGCGTCTTCAAATGCTAACTGATAATTTCCTTGTTCTGAAACAATTTCCAACGTATTTCCTTCTTTCTGGATAAAAGTAAGTGGTTGAGCTGGAAAAGTTTTCAACGTATCTGTTAAGATTTTTGATGGAATAGCAATTTTTCCGTTGTCATTAGATTCAACTTCTAACGTCGTAGAAATAGTCGTTTCCAAATCAGAACCTGTGATCGTTAATTGGCTACCGTCCAATTCGAATAAAAAATTATCAAGGATTGGTAAAGTATTATTAGAGTTTATTACTCCTCCGATTAAGTTAACATTTTTTAATAACGTGTTGCTCGATACAATAAATTTCATATGAAGAATCTTTCCTTAAAATATCTAACAAATGTAATAAATAATCAAGTAAAAAACTCATACCTATACATTAAATATTATATCGAAGGGTTTGTTGTTGATAATCAATTAGAAAGCTGATTGTTAAAAAAATATTTTTATTTGTATCAATTTTCTTTGATTAAAAAACTTTTCGACCTTAAATTTGTCTGGTATTTATAGATATTTAACAATTATTAGGGGCTTTATCTCATCTAAAAAGAGTAATTTAATTTCAAATATAAACTGCAATGAAGATCGAATTAAATTTAGAAGGAAAGAATGGCGTTTTTGTTATGACTGACGATAATAACAAAGAGGTAGGCGAGCTTACTTTTATGTTGAAAGAGGAACAAATGATTGTCAATCATACTGGTGTTAATCCGGAATTGAGAGGGAAAGGTTTAGCCGAAAAATTAGTGTTAGAAGCTGTAAAATACGCAAGAAAAAATCAGTTGAAAATCATACCGTTTTGTAGTTATGTAAGTGTTTACATTGGTAAGCATCCCGAGGTACAAGATGTAATTTAAAAAATTATGAATTTAGAAAAAGTTTTCGCACACAATCAAGAATGGGTTAATAAACGTTTAGGTCAAGATGAACACTATTTTGATAAACTTTCGGCAGGACAAAATCCTGAAATTCTTTATATTGGTTGTTCGGATAGTCGTGTTACAGCGGAAGAATTATTAGGTGCTGAACCTGGAGAAGTCTTTGTTCACCGTAATATTGCAAACATGGTCATTAGTTTGGACATGAACACAACGTCGGTTTTGGCTTATGCGGTAGAGCATTTAAAAGTGAAACATATTGTAGTTTGTGGGCATTACAATTGTGGAGGGATTAAATCTGCCATGATTCCAAAAGATTTAGGAATTATGAATCCTTGGTTAAGAAATATACGAGATGTGTACCGTCTACATTCAGAAGAATTGAATGCAATTGAAAATGAAGGAATGCGTTACAACCGTTTAGTAGAGCTAAATGTACAAGAACAATGTGTCAATGTGGTTAAAAATCCTTTCGTGCAACGCGCCATGGAAAACGGATTAATTGTACACGGTTGGGTGTTCGATTTGTTTACAGGGAAATTAATTGATCTGAATCTTAATTTCGATTTAATTCTTGAGAACATCAAAGAAATTTACGATATCAACGAATAGCTTTTAACATTTTATTAAGTTTGGTATAATAATTGTCTTTTTACGTTGTTAACCAAACTATATCAATGAGTAAGAACCGTTGGATAAAAAAAGTAAGTATCGCGCTAATATCTATTATTGCGATACTTTTTATACTTAGTTTTTATATTACTTATTTTCTCAATAATCGTCTCCCAAAAATTATTGCCGAAAAAAATGATACAGCTTACAATCTGACCTACGAAGATTTAAGTTTCTCTATCTTTAATTCGTCTCTTTCACTTAAAAATGTCGAAGTATCTCCTAAAGATTCTTTGATGATAAAGGATTCTATCGAAGCAACCGGAAAAGTTAAAGAGATTAAAGTAGTTGGTATCAATTTTTTCAAGTTAATCACCCAAAAAGAAGTTGCTGCACTTTCGCTCAATATCCACCATCCTTCAGTCAATTATTACTTAAAAGAAAAAAAAGATTCCGTCAAAAAAGATACGATTCATTCAAAAGTTGGACAAAGCATTGATGTGTCTAATGTAAACATTAAAAACGGCGAATTTAACTTGTATTCACAATCAGGAAAAAGACATCTCGCAAATGTTTCTAATTTTGATATTGATTTTGATGGCGTTCGTTTCAACGAAAGAACAATCAATAAAAAAATACCATTTAAATACGCTGCTTTTGACATCAAATTAGATTCGATGTTTTTTGTATTGAAAGAGAAACAATTAATTCGAGCAAGAAAAGTTCAGTTTAATCAAACCGATTTTGAATTGGATGATTTTTCGATGAAACCACTTAAAATGAATGGAAAATTATATGTTCCAAATGATTCAGAAAATGATTTATTGGACATAGCATCTCCTTTGCTTTCACTTTCTAATATGGATTGGGGATTTACTTCGGAAGATAAGTTGTATTTTAAAACGGATTTAATTAAATTCAAACAACCACGAATTACCATTATTCAAGCAAAATCTGAAAATAAGATAGCCGATAAATCAGTCAAAAAAGTTACTCTAAACACAGATGATGCTGAATTGATCAACATCAAAAAACTGCAAATAGAAAATGGAAAAATTCGTTCACTTTTTTCGAACGCAACAACTGTAAAATATGCGGTGAATAATGTTGTGTTGAATATTGAAGGAATAAAAATGAACGAATTAACGCGCACCAATGAAATACCTATTGATTATAAAACGTTTCGTATAAAGTTAGATTCGATGTATTATCGCTTAAATGAAATGCATACGTTAACGGCTTCTAATTTTGATTTTACAGAAAAGAAATTGATTCTGAAAAACTTTAAAATGAAACCAATGATCTCTAAAAATAAATTCAATAAAAATCACACAAAATCAAATACGTTATTGGATGTTGAAGCACCTATTTTAACCTTAAATAAGATCAGTTGGGGAATGAAAAATGGTGAATTTTATTTTCATACGAATTCAATCAAATTGGATGAGGTAAATGTGAAAATTATCGATCAAAAAAATCAAAAAAATATAGCGAAGAAAGCTGAAAATGCAACTCAAAAATTTTTAATCAATTTCAATCTTGGTGTAGATACAATTCAAATTAAACAATCTCGATTTATCGCTTCGCAAAAGTTTGATTTCAATCATGTTAATTTGACTATTTTAGGTCTGAATAATGAGTTTGGGAGAGAACTTCGAATTAATCATATTCTTTTCAAAAATCCAAAATTCACGATTTATGGTCAACCTAGACGTGTTGCTCAGCGCGAAGGAGAAACTTCTAAGGCATTTAATGATATTATAAAAGTAGATAAGGTTTCGTTGGTAAATGGTCATTTGGAGGTGATTCCTTATCAACAAAAAATACCAACCTTATCCTTGAAGCAAATTCAATTGGTATTCGATCAGATCAATGTAGATCCAAAAACGATTCAAGAAGCCATACCTTTTTCCTATCATTCAGTTTTATTAAAATCTTCAGGAATAGAGTATGATTTAGGAAAAACCTATCAATTAAATACGGGAGCATTACAATTTTACAACGGGAATTTAACGTTAAATCAAATGAATTTAACACCGAAAGTTTCTCGAAAGGCGTATACAGCATCTTTGCAAAAACAAGCAGATTTGTACACCGTTTCTGTCAATCAAATCAATGGAAATGGTATAAAATGGGGAATTTCGCCCTCAAAAGATTTCTTTTTGAAAGCGAATCAATTGAAATTAAATCAACTTTATGCAAATATTTACAGAAGTTTAGTTCCGCCTGATGATACAAAACGTAAAACAATGTTTTCAGAAAAATTACGGGAGATGAAGTTTGATTTAGGTGTAAAGGAATTGCAATTGGTGAATTCGAAATTGGAGTATGAAGAAGAAACTGAAAAAAGTATCGGAACTGGAAAATTAACTTTTTCGTCGATAAATACAACCGTTAAAAATGTCAATTCTGGTTATCGTAAAAAATCATTACCAGATGTCAATGTTGATTGGCGTTCCGAATTTATGAAGGGAGATTTGCGTGCGAATTGGACATTTAATCCTATGAATCGTGCTGAAAAATTTAATATTAAAGGCGGCATAACAAAACTACCTGCAAAAAATCTCGATCCTTTTGTAAAACCATATCTTAAAGTTTCTGTTGATGGATTTTTTAATCAAATAAAATTCGATTTTGATGGAAATGATAAACTCGCAAGTGGTAATTTTGGAATTGATTATCAAGATTTGAATGTAAATGTTTTGCGAGATGATGGATCGAAACGCAAGCTTTTATCAGCAGTTGGAAATACAGCAATTAAAAATAATTCGCGAGGAGAAATTCGAGAAAAAAAAGTAGAAAATGTTGAACGAAAACAGGATAAATCATTTTTTAATTTCTTTTTAGCTTGTATCTTAGACGGTCTTAAAAAAGCACTTTTAATTATTTAAGAAAATGAAAAGAACAGTCTTCATTACCGGAGCAACATCTGGCATAGGAATGGCGACAGCAAAGAAATTAGCACCAAATTACCGTTTAATTTTATGTGGACGTCGTCAAGAACGATTAGATGAAATTCAAGCAGAATTGAGTCAACTAACTGAAGTGAAAACCATTCAATTTGATGTTCGTAACAAAGAAGCTGTTTTTCAAGCAGTAGAAAGTTTAGAGAACGAATGGAAAAATATTGATGTGTTAATTAATAATGCAGGAAATGCACATGGGTTAGCACCTTTCGACTCTGCTGATGTAGAGGATTTGGAAGCAATGATTGATATCAATGTTAAAGGATTAATTTATGTTTCTAAAGCGATTATTCCATTGTTAAAACAATCAAATCATGCACATATTGTCAATCTTTCTTCAATCGCAGGAAAAGAAGTTTACCCTAATGGTGGCACATATTGCGCGTCTAAAGCAGCAGTAGAATCGTTGAGTAAAGGAATGCGTTACGATTTGTTACCTTACGGAATAAAAGTTTCAAATATTGCGCCTGGAGCAGTAGAAACAGAGTTTTCTTTGGTACGTTTCAAAGGCGACGAAGAAAAAGCAGACAATGTATACAAAGGATTCGAGCCTTTACAAGCAGAAGATATTGCAAATACAATCGAGTATTTATTGCAACAACCAGAACATGTGCAAATTGCAGATGTGACTATTTTTCCAAAAGCTCAAGCTGGTGGAACAGTTATTTTAAAGAAATAATTTTTCTTTGATCATAAATTTTTTTAAAATGAAAAGCCTCTGTTTTAGAGGCTTTTCATTTTAAATCCTATTTTGTTCTGCTGTTTTTTGAACTTGTTTCGCATCCTTTACTTTCTGATCTCCGAAATTGTATTTCAAATTCAACATAAAATATTGTGTGTCGCGATAATCTTTGAAAACCTGATTCTGATTTGCATATTTTGTTGAAATAGTATTGCGATCAGTTCTGAAAATATCATTAAATGTTAAACCTATTTCGAAACGTTTGTCCCATATTTTTTTATTCAAAATTAAGTAGGTATTTTGGGAAGAGCTGATGTTAAACGAACCTTGAATTGCTTTTGAATTGTATTGATAGCCAGCTGAAATGTTAAAGGTTTTTTCTTTATCCAAATCCAGTTGTGTATTCAAATTCAAGTGATAAAAAAATACTTCATTTTTATATTGTTGTTGTTCTGGTCCAAAATAATAGTTTTGATTGTATTCGCCCATTGCAAAGAAATTTAGTTTCCACCACGACTTTAGATTGAAATTTTTCGAAAAATTTGCTCCAAAAGCTTCTCCATTTTTGATGTTCGTAAAATGATAAACCGTTTCGAAAGTTTCAGGATTTTGAATTGAAATTTCCATTGCAGGGTCTTTCTCATAGCGATAATACATTTCAAA
>NZ_CALGVK010000003.1:0-5255 GCF_937930195.1 uncultured Empedobacter sp. | reverse complement strand
AGTATGATGAAAAAATTAGCTGAAAAAGAATTGGTGATCTATGAATCGTATAAACCACTTCGGTTATCTGATAAAGGAATTTTGAAAGCATCTTTGATTGTACGAAAACATCGATTAACGGAAATGTTTTTGGTCGAAAAAATGGGATTTGGTTGGGAAGAAGTACATGAAATTGCAGAGCAAATAGAACATATTCAAAGTCCTTCTTTTTTTGATAAAATGGATGAAATTTTAAATTATCCCAAATTAGATCCACATGGCTCGCCAATTCCAGATAAATATGGAAATGTAGAGTTTGTTCACTATAAAAAATTGTCTGAATTTCAGCAAGGAGATTTAGTTGAAATTTGTGCTGTTATAGGTTCTTCGGATGAATTTTTAAAATATCTGAATTCGAAAAACATTCAGCTAAATGATAAAATAAAGATCATTTCAATTGAGGAATTTGATGGAACTATGACGGTAGAATTTCTTGAAACAAATGAAATTGAAACTTTTAGTAATCATGTAACGTCAAGGTTGTTAGGTAAATAATGATTGCGCAATTAATATTTTCAACGTTATTACTCTTATATTTTTTAGGATTTGGACTCCTTTTTCAAAAAATATTCCCAAAAATAAATTCGTCAATTTCTTTTGTTATTTTGAACGGGATGATAGGAGTAGGACTTCTCAGTTTTCTACTTGCATTTTTTATCCCTTTAAATTTTACTTACGAAGCAATTTTAATTCTTATTTCTATTCTTTCCTTAATTTATCATAGAAAAGAGGTTCAAAAATATGTGAAAGAGTTGAGAAATATTTCACGATATTTTTATATATTTTCTTTTTTAGGCTTGTTGGTTGCAACAACTTATCCGTTTATTTTAGACCATTTTGGTTACTACATTCCGACGATAAAATGGTTGGATTTTGCTGGTTTTGTAAAGGGACTTTCTAATTTAGAATGGGTTTTAGCACAAAATAGTTTTTGGCATATTTTACAAGCTGCTGTTAACGAGAGTTTGGATGTTTATTATCGATTAAACATAAGTTTATTTATTGTTTTTAATTTATATGTATTTGATAAAAAGTGCTACAAATTGTTGTTTTTTAACACTTTGTTTTTATTTTTTTTAAATTCTCCTTCTCCCGATTTACCTGTTTTTGTTATAACAATTTTACTAATTAATGAATATTTAAATCAAAAAGGAAAAGTTTCAGACTATTTATTTTATTCGACAATTTTGGTTGTCATAAAACCAATTAGCATTGTTCTACTGATTTTTTTCTTAATTGAATATTTGAAGAATAAAGAATATAGATTTTTGAAGGATAAAAACATTCTTTTAATCATATTTTTTACTTTTTTGTTTTGTTGCAAAGGAATTATTGTTTCTTCAAATCCTTTATTTCCTATAAGCTTCAGTTCTATTGAAAATCTCCAATGGAGTTCGCCGAAAAGTATGTATGATATCTCGAAATTAAATGGAAAGTTTATTCCTCTAAAGGATTCTTTTACATTTGAAGAGGTAATGAAAATGAATTCATTTGAATATTTATATGCAATTTTGTTTCAGAATGCTGTGCGGTCAATTATATTATTATTCATTATAGGATTTACACTTTTAACAACAATAATTAGTTTTTTCTACAAAAAATCGACCATTCAATTATTAATATTTTGTTGCTGGATAAAGTTATTTGCAATGCTATTTTTATCGCCTCAATTTAGATTTCTTTTAGATATTTTGGTTATTGATGTTGTACTAATTTTAAGTATTTTTAATCATAAAACCTATTTTCAGTTTTCAAAAGGAATAAGTTTTTTAGGTGTCTTTGCAGTTTCTCTTTTTATTTTATTTCCAAACTTAGGTAGATTAAGTTCAAATTCAATACGATCTTTTTCTTATCAAAAAAAAATAGAATTAAAGCAACTTTTACAGCCAGGTACTTACAGAGAAATACCAACATTAGAAAAAAAAATAGGAAATATTTTATATAATTACCCTACAAATTATCCCTTGATTTATAACTCTCCTGTACCTGCGATTAGTACTTCGACTTTGAATAGTTATTTAATATATAATGGTTATCCGCAACAAATAGATTCTTTAAATGTGAAAAATGGATTTTATTTTGTTCAGATGAATGAAAATGAACGAAAAAAAATAACTGAATTTTTGATGCAAGAACAAAAAAAGCAAGCTAATTAGCTTGCTTTAAGTATTATTGTGCTTTACCTTTTACTCTGAAGATTTTACGAGAAGAGGTTGCATCATTAGATGTGATTGTGACAGATTTATTAAAATCCCCTGCCATAGAACCACTCGAATATTTTACTGTGATATCTGCAGATGCGCCTGGAGCTATTGGGGTTTTAGGATAATCAGGAGCTGTACATCCACAAGATCCTACAACACTTTTAAGAACTAAAGGCTTGTCTCCTGTATTTGTTACTTTAATTTTTGAAGTAACATCTGTATTCAATTTAATATTCCCAAATTGAATTTCTTCTTTATCTAAACTAAGCGTTTGAGCAAATGCACTCGAAATACCTAATGCAAAAACACTTACAAACATTAATTTTTTCATAACGATAATTAATTTATAATCAAAGTTAAGCAAATAATCCAAAAAAGAATGCTTTTTTTGTATTTTAGTAAAGTATAAAAAAACATTAATATGAAAACAGTAATTATTCCATTATTACTTTTAACTTTTAATAGTGTCGATGCGCAGATATCTTCAACAGCAACTGTTAATGAATATAATTTGCAAACGTTAGTAGCAGAATTGAAACAACAAAAATATACAGATGGTTCTACAAATAAGAATGAGTATTTTGATGTAAACTTTTTACCTGCGAGTATTGATGGCTTCAAAGAAAAAGAAAATTTTAGATATAATGCCTTATTAGATGATTTCGAATTTTTACGCGATGGTTATTTATATAAAATGAATAAATATTCTGATCAAATAATTAGGTTTGACAATGGGAAAATTTATAAGTATGTAAATTTTATAGAAGGAAGTGTGGTGTCTTCAAGGTATTTGCAAGTATTAACACCAATGGATGCTAAAATAGTACTTTACAAAAAGTTAACGATAGATGGAATTGATGGATTAGGAGCAAGTGGTTTAAATGCTTCAAATAAAACAAGTTATTATAAACAAGATAAATTACAGATTGGATTTGATGATAAATTGTTTAACGTACCAAAATCAACAAAAAAGTTTGGAGAATTTACTGATAAAAACGTAGCAGAAATTGTAAATAATAATAAACTTAATCTGAAAAAAGAGCAAGATTTAATTTTACTTATCGAGTTGTTGAATAAATAAACAAATTCTTTATTAGTTAAGAAATATTGGGCAGATTGTGTAAATTTGCCCAAATTTGTTTTTAAGTTATAAATAAATAATGGAAATCGCATCGAAATATACGCCGACAGAGGTAGAAGGAAAATGGTATGAATACTGGATGGAGAAAAAATATTTTAAATCTACACCAGACCAAAGAAAAGCTTACACAATTGTAATTCCACCGCCAAACGTCACAGGTGTCTTACATATGGGACATATGTTAAATAACACGATTCAAGACGTTTTGATTCGTCGTGCACGTATGCGTGGCTTCAATGCATGTTGGGTTCCCGGAACAGACCATGCTTCAATTGCTACTGAGGCAAAAGTAGTTGCGAAATTAAAAGAAGAAGGTGTTTCTAAATTTGATATCGGACGCGAAAAATTCTTAGAACACGCTTGGGATTGGACACATAAGCATGGTGGTATCATCTTGGATCAATTAAAGAAATTAGGTGCTTCTTGTGATTGGGATCGTACAAAATTTACAATGGATCCTGATTTATCTGAATCTGTTCAACGTGTTTTTATCGATTTATACAACAAAGGTTTAGTGTATCGAGGGTATCGCATGGTAAATTGGGATCCAGAAGCAAAAACAAATATCTCTGACGAAGAGGTGGTTTACAAAGAGAAAAACGGAAAATTATACCACTTAAAATATCAAGTTGTAGGTTCTGACAAATATATCGTTGTAGCGACAACTCGTCCAGAAACTATTTTTGGGGATACTGCTGTTTGTATCAATCCAAACGATGAGCGTTACGAATGGTTAAAAGGACAAAAAGTAATTGTTCCTTTAGTTGGTCGTGAGGTAAATATCATCGAAGATGAGTATGTGGATTTAGAATTCGGAACAGGATGTTTAAAAGTAACGCCAGCTCATGATACGAATGACTACGAATTAGGAAAGAAACACAACTTAGAGTTCATCGATATCTTTACGGATGATGCAAAATTAAACGATTACGGATTAAACTATGCCGGAATGGATCGTTTCAAAGCGCGTAAAGAAGTTGAGAAAGAATTAGAAGAAAAAGGTTTACTTGAAAAAGTAGAAGATTATAAAAATAATGTAGGAACATCTGAAAGAACAGGAGCGGTTATCGAGCCTAAAATCTCGAATCAATGGTTCTTAAAAATGACAGATTTAGCTAAACCTGCATTAGACAACGTAATGAACGATACGATTAAATTTCACCCAGCGAAATTTAAAAATACCTATCGTAACTGGATGGAGAATGTGACAGATTGGAACATTTCTCGTCAATTATGGTGGGGACACCAAATTCCTGCATTTTTCTATGGTGAAGGAAACGAAGATTTCGTTGTTGCTTTAACAAAAGAAGAAGCATTACCATTAGCACAAGAAAAAACAGGAAATACTGCTTTAACTATTGAAGATTTACGTCAAGATGAAGATGCATTAGATACTTGGTTCTCTTCTTGGTTATGGCCAATTTCTGTTTTCAATGGAATTAATGAACCAGATAACGAAGAAATCAATTATTACTATCCAACACAAGATTTAGTAACTGGTCCAGATATTATTTTCTTTTGGGTGGCACGTATGATTGTTGCTGGATACGAATATCGTAACGAATTGCCTTTCGAAAATGTATATTTCACAGGTATCGTTCGTGACAAACAAGGTCGTAAAATGTCGAAATCTTTAGGGAATTCGCCAGATCCGATTGAGTTAATGAACGAGTACGGAGCCGATGCTACGCGTATGGGAATGTTGTTAACGGCACCTGCTGGAAATGATTTACCATTTGATGTGGAGTTATGTTTACAAGGACGTAACTTCGCCAACAAAATTTGGAATGCTTTCCGTTTAATTAAAGGTTGGGAAGTAAACGACGAATTAGAGCAAACTTCTGCGCAAGTAAAAGCAGTCAACTGGTTCG
>NZ_CALGVK010000002.1:0-2610 GCF_937930195.1 uncultured Empedobacter sp. | reverse complement strand
GAGTGTTTTAAAAGTAATTTTAAACGCTTTACAATAAATCAGGAATGAAAATGAATATTAATAATTCTTGAAGAATCTCAACCTCATCCACTTTTAACAACCAATTTTAGAATCGACATACGATTTGCAGACGAGCTTCAATCCATTGAAACGAACGTAAAAAAGATTAGTGAGCCTATGCGAATCATTTAATCTTTTTAGTGAGTAAAATGATGATTGAACGGCGAAAATCGAAGTCTTGATTTTTTTGGTTCGTTTTTTCATCAAGGAAAAAAATGAACATATATACCTAAGCTCAACCAAAGCTTCTCCTTTTAATTTAAAATTCTTTATCTCAACTTTTTGACAATCGTCTCCAAATCATATGACATTTTCTTCAGCCTTTTTCAATATTCAGATTCGTTGTCACTCTTAGCTTGTTTCAGAATCCCATATAGTATATCATTTCGAGGTATTGAGAAATCTCTTTCATATAAAATGAAATAATTTCAACAAAATTAGTTCTGTTTTAATATTCAATTTAACTTTACAGAAGTTATAAATATTAAACGTAATGTCTGTAAATAAAGAAATCAAACGTATTACAACCGAAACTGTTCGTAACATGAAATTTACTGGAGAGAAAATTTCGATGTTAACGGCATACGATTTTACCATTGCTTCTCTTGTAGATGCAGCTGGTACGGAAGTTATTTTGGTTGGTGATTCTGCTGCAAATGTAATGGCTGGTCACGAAACTACTTTACCGATCACATTAGATCAAATGATTTATCATGCTCAATGTGTTGTTCGCGGTGCAAAACGTGCTTTAGTGGTTGTTGATTTACCTTTCGGAACGTATCAATCTGATCCGCAGAAAGCATTAGAATCTTCAGTTCGAATCATGAAAGAATCTGGTGCACATGCCATCAAATTAGAAGGTGGAAAAGAAATTGAAGAATCTATTCGCCGTATTGTAAATGCTGGTATTCCTGTTATGGGACATTTGGGACTTACACCACAATCTATTTACCAATTTGGTTCGTATAAAGTTCGTGCGAAAGAAAATGACGAAGCAGATAAATTAATTAATGATGCTAAATTATTAGAGGAATTGGGTTGTTTTTCATTGGTTATGGAAAAAATACCTGCTGATTTAGCTGCAAAAGTTACTGCATCAATTAACATTCCTACAATCGGAATTGGTGCTGGATCTGGATGCGATGGGCAAGTTTTAGTGGTACATGATATGTTGGGATTAAACAACGAATTCAAACCTAAGTTTGTTCGTAAATATTTAAACTTAGAAGATCAAATTCACCAAGCGATTGGACAATATGTTGCAGATGTAAAATCTGGAGATTTTCCGAATGCAAATGAGCAATATTAATTAGTAAGGTTGAGGTTAAGGTGAAGACTGAGATTAAGTTTAACATTTTTACTTTACCTCAACCTCAATATTAGACTCAACCTTTACAAATTATGCCTTATCATGATTTCACAGAAATGCCAATTTGGATAAAAGCGATGAATATTGCAGTTCAAATCTTTTAATTAACTTCAAACTTGCCACGAACTGAAGATTATGGATTAACCTCTCAAATTAGATGTTCTGCAGAAAGTATTTCAACAAATTATTGCCGAAGGTTTTGGTAAGTCAAGTATTAATGATAAAGTTAGGTTTTATGAAATTGCAAAAGGCTCTGCCTTCGAAACCAAATCTCATTTAATTTATGGACAAAAAGTTGGATATTTTAAAGAAGATTCGATAAATCATCTTTTTAAAGAATTAAATGTCATAATTTTTGAGATAAATAAACTCAAAAAAGCTTTAAAAAAATAAAATAACTCTAATGGTTAGATTAAGTAGATCTCAATCTCAGCCTCAATCTCAAAAACATGAATCCTGAAATATTATTCGAAGATAATCACCTCTTAATCGTCAACAAAAAAGCTGGTGAATTGGCTCAAGGCGATGAAACAGGTGACATTCCACTTATCGACAGTCTAAAGGACTATATAAAAAAGCGTGACAATAAACCTGGAAATGTCTTTTTAGGATTGGTACACCGTTTAGATCGTCCGACTTCTGGTGTTTTAATTTTTGCCAAAACTTCGAAAGCGTTGACACGCATGAATGAGATGTTTCAGAAACGAAATATTGACAAGGTTTATCGCGCCATTGTTCAAAGTAGACCTCCGAAAGATTTCGAACGTTTGGAACATTACTTAAAGAAAAATCCAAAGAATAATAAAACAACGGTTTATTCTAAACCAACGCCTGAAGCTAAAAAAGCGATATTAGAATACACCTATTTAGGTGCTTTGGATACGTTTCATTGTGTCGAAGTGAAATTATTTACAGGTCGTTCACATCAAATTCGTTCACAACTTTCAGCAGTTGGTTGCCCTATAAAAGGTGATTTAAAATATGGTGCAAAACGTTCTAACCCTGACGGTAGTATTTGTTTACATGCCTATAAAATCACATTCGAACATCCTGTCAAAAAAGAAGAAATGACGATTGTAGCTCCAGTTCCGAAAGATGCAATTTGGCAGGCTACAACCAAATTTTAATTCGTAAATTTGTCGCTTATTTGTTTGTCGAATGAACAGCATTTTTTATTTTAT
>NZ_CALGVK010000001.1:0-14057 GCF_937930195.1 uncultured Empedobacter sp. | reverse complement strand
CAAAATCCTTAAAAATTTATGGAAATGGTGAAGGTCGCTTAATGGAAAATTTGACAGAAGGTCGAAAAGGCGAGTTGAATGAAATTCCAATTAAATTTGTTGGTGGAGATGACGGAAGTTTTGATAACAATGATTACGTTTTATTTTATGCAAAAGGTCCGCATCAATGGTATAGAGATAATACCACAACTTTAAGTAATGTAAAACTTCGTTATAATTTATATGATGAATCAGCCTATTATTTTATAAGTTTTAATGGAAGTGATGGGAAACGTGTGCAAAATAGTTCACTAACTGGTTCACCTGTTAAAACATTTTCGACATTTGATCATTTACAATTTCACGAAAAAGATTCAATTAATCTAAATGGTCTTGGACAAATTTGGGTTGGAGAAAATATTGGATTAAAAGATGGTTTTAAAAAAACATTCAAAGCAAATTCTATTGTAAATGGAGGTGAAGCATATTTACGTTACGCTGTTGTAGGGAAAAATTCTAATAATAATTATTCTATAAATGCTAATGGTCAAATATTTACTGGGAGTTTAGGAAATTCGGAGTTTAACAGAACTGAAGATGATAAATCTATTACTTTAAACTCAAATACAATTGATATTTCAGTTTCGTCTGTAGGAAGTAATCCCTCTGGTTTAGGTTTTTTAGATTATTTACAACTTCGTTTCAAGGATAATTTAGTATATAATAATGAACAGTTTACGTTTAGATTTTTATCTGACTATTCTAATCCAATGAATGCATTTACATTACAAAACTCTTCAAATGTTAATGTTTGGAATGTTTCTAATATTCATCAAATTTCAAATCTTCAGCCAGAAAGCGGTTCTTATAAATTTGAGAATTCGCCACAAAATGAGTTTGTAGCTTTTCGAGATGAAAATGCTTATAATGATGCAAAATTTGTAGGTCGTGTTGCGAATCAAGATATACGTAGTTTAGTTGATATAAATTATGTTGTGATTACGCACCCAAAATATTTGGATCAAGCACTACGTTTGGCAAATTTCAGAAAAGAACATGATAAAATAAATACTGCTGTTGTAACAACAGACCAAGTTTACAATGATTTTTCATCTGGAAGTCAAGATCCAATTGCGATTCGAGATTTTTTAAAGTTTTTGAAAGATAATCAAAGTCCAAACTTAGAATACGCAGTATTATTTGGTGCAACAACGTATGATCCTAAGAATAGAATAAAAGATTTTACGAATTACATTCCAACGTTTACAGACGAACCTTCAACAAATATAAACGAAGCTATTGCAACAGATGATTATTTTGCGATGTTAGATAACAATGTAAAGATGTTATCAAATAATGTTGATGGTGTTTATAAATATGATGCTAATTGGTTTAATATAGCTGTTGGTCGAATTCCTGCATCAAATTCTCCAGAAGCGAAAGTTTTAGTGGATAAAATCATTTCTTATTATGATAAAGTTCAAGGAAAAGGAACTTCATATGGAGATTGGCGTACAAAAGTTGTTGCAGTTACAGATAACGATGATAATGTTAATACTCCAAATTTTGACGTTTCTATTGATGGTGAGTTTACTAAAAAAGAAAATCAAATTTATACGGTAAACAAAATATACACAGGTGCTCATCAACCCGAAGGTACATCGGCAGGTGTTCGCTATCCAACGGTTAATCAGGCGATATTAAATGGAATTGAATTAGGCTCTAATTTCTTGATGTATTATGGACATGGTGGTCCACGAAGTTGGGCACAAGAACGTATTATTACCGCAGAAGAATTAACAGGTTTGTCTAATTTTAGTGCTGCTTATTCGCGATTACCTATTGTATGTACTGTTACTTGTGATTTTACGATTTGGGATTTACCACAATATAATTCAGCAGGTGAAATGATGTTGAAAAATATAAATGGAGGAGCATTGTCAATGATTACAACAAACCGTCCTATTGGAACAGGATATGGAGATACAATGAATCAGTATTTGATTCAAGAATTTTTCAAAAAGGATGGTTTAGAAAATCAAACGATAGGAAAAGCGCTAAATCAAGCTAAAATTAGTTATTCTCCTTCTCATGGTAATCACAAAAGTGTTAGTATTTTGGGAGATCCTATGTTAGCTATTCATCGTCCGCAACAAGAGATTGAAATTTTAAGCATCGAAAATAAGGAAGGTACAATTTCTACAAAAAGTAATCCGAACAAAAATGTGATGAAGGCCTTAGATTTTGTAACGATTAAAGGAAAGGTCAATCAACTTACTTCAACTTCTATTGACAATACTTTTTCAGGAAAAATAGCGGTAAGCCTTTTTGAGAAAGAGGAAATAAAAACCTTGTTAAGTGAATCTACTCATAATGGAAAAACGTTCAAAACAGAAAATAAAACAATTTATAAAGGAACGGGAAAAGTAGTAAATGGAGAATTTACGATTCAGTTTTATGTGCCGAAAGATATCAATTACGAGCTAGGAGATCGAAAATTAAAATTTTATGCGTGGGACGAAAAAGATGGAAAAGACGCCTCTACTTTAGAAATTGTTTCGATGGAAGGAATTAACGAAGAAGGTTTAAATGATGATGAACGTCCGCAAGGAAAATTATACATGAACAATTTAAATTTTGCCAATGGTGGAATTACAGATCGTTCGCCTTATTTGGTTGGTTGTTTAACTGATAATACAGGAATTAATGCAACAGGATCTGGTATAGGACATGATATTGTAGCAACAATAGATGGTAAAGTTCAAGATGCTTATGTGTTAAACGAATATTATGATGGAGGTGATGCAAATCCTTGTATCAATAAAGATTTCGAAGATTATCAGAAAGGTCAAGTTATGTATCAATTAAAAAATTTAGAACTTGGTCAACATACCGTAAATCTTAAATTTTGGGACATCAACAATAATTCGAATACTGCAACGTTAGACTTTGTAGTAATGGAAAATGGAACGGGACAATTGCATATTGATAAATTACTAAATTGGCCTAATCCATTTACAAAGAATACCTTTTTCCATTTCGAACATAACTGTGATTCTGAGTTAGATGTAATGGTTCAGATTTTTACCATTTCGGGTAAATTAGTCAAAACACTACGTCAAACCGTTTCTGCAGAACCTTTCCGAGAAGGATATCGTACAGGAAAATATGCGATAGAATGGGATGGTTTGGATGATTTTGGAGACAAAATAGGAAAAGGTGTTTATATTTACAAAGTCAATGTAAAAGGTGTTGAAGATACCGTATGTAAAGGTTCAGCAGCAGCAGTTGAAAAATTAGTTATTTTAAAATAATAGAAAAATAAAAATATAATCAATATAACACGAATGAAAAAAATTACCGCAAGCTTATTGATTTTAGCATCGGCTTTTACCTATGCTCAAGATACAGGAAGTAATAATACAGATAAAGATTATACAAAATCAAATCCAATTTTAACGGGAGCACCATTCTTAAAAATTTCGCCTGATGCACGTGCAGGTGGTTTAGGAGATCAAGGTGTTGCGACATCGGCGGATAACTATTCTCAGTATTGGAATGCTGCTAAATTTGCTTTTGCACCAGATTACTCTGGAGTAGCGTTCACCTATACGCCATATATGAATTCATTAACAAACGATGTTTTCTTGTTAAACGCCTCTTACTATACTTTTTTAGGACAAGATGAACGTAGTACATTAGGTGCAAGTATCTACTATTTCAATATGGGTGAAATCGAACTAAATGAACTTGTCGGAACAGATGTTGTATCTACGGGTATGGCTAAACCAAATGAATTTTCGATCGACTTATCGTATGGTTTACGTTTAACAGATAACTATTCGATGGCAGTTACAGGTCGTTTTATTCGTTCAGACTTATTTAACGGAGTAAATGAAGCAGGTGTTCAAGCTGCTAATACTTTCGCGGTTGATTTAGCTGGTTATTACCAATCAGAAACAATGGATACAAATAATTTTGAAGGTAAATTACGTGGAGGTTTCCAAATTTCTAATATTGGACCAAAATTAGATTATTCAAATTCAGAAGAGAACGCATCTTATTTGCCAACAACATTACGTTTAGGAGTTGGGTATGATTTCAAATTTGATGATTACAATAAAGTAGGTATCACAACAGAGTTTTCTAAATTGTTAGTTCCAACACCTCAATATGAATATGATGAAGAAGGGAATATAACAAATAGTTACATCCCAAATAAAGGTGTAATGGAAGGTATCTTTAGTTCTTTTGGTGATGCACCGGGAGGAGGAAGCGAAGAATTAAAAGAAATTACGTATTCAGTTGGTGCAGAGTATTCTTACAACGATGCTTTATTTATTCGTGCAGGTTATTTCCACGAAAGCCCAATGAAAGGGGATCGTCAGCATTTAACATTAGGTTTAGGGCTTAAATACAATGCTTTTGCATTTAATGCTTCTTACTTAATTCCAATGTCAGAAACGAACAACGCCTTAGAAAATACATTACGTTTTGGTATTGCGTGGAACTTTGGAGGAGAAACTCAAAACAGTTACGATTACTAAAATCGTTAATATAAAGTTATAAAAGAGGTTAGCTATTGGCTAACCTTTTTTTATTTGTTAACTTAAATCAAGTTTTAAAGGCAGGATTAAAACGAACTTTACATGAAATAAAAACGTATACTATATGTCTAATGTTGGATTAATTTTAGAAGAGAAAGCGGCTGATATTGGCAACTTTTTAGTGGGTAGATTATTGCCTTTTCGTCAGAAAAGACATGTCGGGCCATTTGTATTTATCGACCATATGGGACCAACAAAGCTGAAAGATTATCAAAATCTTGATGTAGGTCCACATCCGCATATTGGTTTGTCTACTTTGACGTATTTGTTCGAAGGGGCCATTATGCATCGCGATAGTTTAGGAACCGAATTGGAGATAAAACCTGGAGCAGTAAATTGGATGACAGCAGGAAAAGGTGTGGTGCACTCGGAGCGTACACCCGAATATTGACGTACAACAGACAAAACGCTTCACGGTTTACAAATTTGGGTAGCACTCCCAAAAGAATTAGAAAATATGGAACCGAGTTTTACACATGTTGATGCAGAAAAACTACCAACTTGGTCAGATGAAAATGCAGATTACAGATTGATTGCGGGGCAATTTGGTGAGCACAAATCTGCGGTACCTGTTTATTCGCCAATGTATTTAATCGAAATTAAAGCGAAAAACACCTTCAATGTCTCGTTAGGAAAAGATCTTTTTGGAGAATCTGCGTTGTATGTTTTAGAAGGTTCTATAAAAGATGCAGGTGAAATCTATGGGACGAAACAATTATTGGTTGCCAAAGATGCTAAATTATGTGAATTTGAAATTGAAGCAGGTTCAACGGTTTATATTTTTGGAGGTGAAGAATTACCAGAAGAACATTTTATTTTTTGGAATTTTGTGAGTTCTTCAAGAGAAACGATCGAAAAAGCAAAAGAAGATTGGGTGAATCACCGATTTCCAAAAGTACCAGGAGATGACGATTATGTGCCAATGCCACAAGCACAAAAGAATTCAAGAATTAAAGGAAACGAAAAATAAATAAAATGAGTGAAGTGAATGTGACGTCGACTTCGACGGATAAAAATTATATTTCAAAAATAAAATCAGGTAAGCACGAATTTACAGTTGATGAACCAATTGATAAAGGAGGCTTGGATACTGCTGCAAAACCAAGCGAATTGTTAGGCGCAGCTTTGGCTTCTTGTACATCGATTACATTGCAAATGTATATGAATCACAAAGAATTTCCATACAAAAAAGTGGAGGTTGATGTGAACTATGATTTGATTACAACCGAACCAATAACATTTCATCGTCACGTAATTATCGAAGGTGATTTTGATGAAAAACAGCAAACAAGATTATTAAAAGTTGCAAATTCTTGTCCAATACACAAAATCTTAGATAAAGGTCACGAAATTGAAACGACAATAGAATTCATTTAGAAATAAAAACTCCTTCTATTAACAGACTCAAAAGTGTCTAACTTTTTTAGTAATGTAAAAGAAGGAGTCTTTTTATGCTATATTATTTGTTAAACTCTTCTGCGGTTTTACGAATAATCGCTAAACATTCGTGCAATTGTTCTTCGTTCATCACAAGAGGAGGAGCGAAACGAATGATGTTTCCGTGTGTAGGTTTAGCCAATAAACCGTTGTCTTTCATTGCAACACAGAAATTCCATGCTGTTTCAGATTCTGGCGTATCATTGATTAAAATAGCATTTAATAAACCTTTACCACGAACCGATTTGAATAAAGGAAATTCTTCAGCCATTTTAGTGATTTCTGTTCTAAAAATTTGACCTAATTTTTCTGCGTTATCAGCTAATTTTTCGTCTAAAACAACTTGTAAAGCTTCCATTGCAACCGCTGCAGCCAAAGGATTTCCACCGTAAGTAGAACCATGTTGTCCTGGTTTAATCACATTCATCACTTCATCATTTGCTAAAACAGCAGAAACAGGATAAACTCCACCCGATACAGCTTTACCTAAAATTAAAACATCAGCATTAATATTTTCATGATCAATCGCTAACATTTTTCCTGTACGAGCAATTCCTGTTTGGATTTCATCTGCAATAAATAAAACATTATGTTGTTTACATAATTCTTCGCAAGCTTTTAAATATCCTTCAGAAGGAACATTAACACCAGCTTCACCTTGAATAGGCTCTACTAAGAACCCACAAATTTTGTCAGCTTTTTCTTCAAATAATTGTTTCAAAGCATTTACATCATTGTATTCAACGGCTTCAAAACCACTTGTATAAGGATTGAAGTTTTTACGCGCATCTTCATCATTCGAAAAAGAAATAATAGTTGTTGTACGTCCATGGAAATTGTCTTTACATACAACAATAATTGCTTCACCAGCTGCAATTCCTTTCTTCTCATACCCCCATTTACGAGCAATTTTTAGAGCAGTTTCAACAGCTTCAGCTCCCGTGTTCATAGGAAGTACTTTCTCGAAACCGAACAATTCTGTTAGAAATTTTTCATATTTTCCAAGTTCAGCATTGTAAAAAGCACGAGAAGTTAACGTTAATTTTTCTGCTTGTTCTTTTAATCTATTAATAATTCGAGGATGACAATGTCCTTGATTGACAGCTGAATAAGCAGATAGGAAATCGAAATATTTTTTTCCATCTACGTCCCAAACGTAAACTCCTTCTCCTTTTTCCAAAACTACTGGAAGCGGATGATAGTTATGAGCTCCGTATTTTTCTTCTAATGCAATTAATTCTGATGTTCTTTCCATGTAATAATTTGTTTTTTGTTTGTATGTTATTATCTATAAAAAAACCGACAAATAATAGTCGGTTCTATTTAGTTCATTAATTTTTTTTCAATTAATTGAATATCTTTTCCAAAGAATTTTTTAGCAACTTTTATAATGTTATCTGTGTTTACAGAAATATAAAAAGTATAGGTTGCAGCAGCATTTTTTTCTGCTAATTTTCCTTCTTTCGCTAATTGATAAATGACTTGATTAATTACTATTAAAGGCGAATTTACAATATCAACTTTCCCTTCGAATACTTGATTGATTTCTTTTTCAAGATGAGTATAATGAGTACACCCTAAAATAATAGAATCAATTCCTTCTAATTTTTTGTTTAACAAATAAGTTTCTAAAACAGCTTTAGAAATAATAGAATTTGCGAAACCTTCTTCGATAACAGGTACCAAGAGTGGAGTTGCCATTTCAACTACGTTGATGTGTTTATTGCGACGCCGAATTGCTTTTTTGTACGCACCTGAATTAACTGTTGTTTTTGTTGCAATAACGCCAATTTTTTCTCTTAGTTCGAACGATACTTTTTCAGCAACGGGAGAAATAACATCAATAACAGGAATATCTTTTCCTGCAGCATTTTTAATCTCTTTCAAAGCATTCGCAGTTGCAGAATTACATGCAACTAAAATTGCTTTACAATCATTGTCCTTTAAAAAATTAGTAATGTCTACCGAAAATTGTGTAATCGCTTCTTTAGATTTTTCTCCGTAAGGTAAATTTTGAGTATCACCAAAATAAATTAAACTTTCGTTTGGTAGCAAACGTTTTATTTCTTTTGCAAACATCAAACCACCAACACCAGAGTCGAAAACACCTATTGGTCTGTTATCATTCATAACGCAAATTTAACAATTTAATCGATGTAAAATAATCTTGATGCAATTCCATCAGCAAAAAATTTTGATTCAGGTTTCAAAATGATTTTATTTTCTTGTTTGATGATAAGATTTTCTTTAATTAACTGATTGATTTCTTGATAAAATAAGTCAAGTATAGGTTGAGAAAATTCAGAATTTATTCGATCAACATCTATTCCGTATATAGTTCTTAATCCGATCATTATCATTTCATTAAATCGTTCAGCTTCATTTAACACTTCAATTTCTTGAGGTAAATTATTTTGATTAATTGCTTGTATATATTTTGTATTGTTGGCTATATTCCAAGCACGTGATTTTCCATTGTAAGAATGAGCAGATGGACCAATTCCCATGTAATGAATTCCTTTCCAGTAATTGGAATTATGCAAAGAAAAATAATTTTCTTTTCCAAAATTAGAAATCTCGTATTGTATAAAATTATTCGATGTTAAGGTATCAACTAAGAGCTGAAATTGTTCATTTTGACGATCTTCATCAACAGGTTTTGTGATTCCTTTTTTGATTTGATGATCCAAAATTGTTTTCTCTTCAACCGTTAAAGCATAAGAAGAAATATGCGGAACATTTAAATTTATTGCTTTCTGAAGATTCTTCATCCACATATCATTAGTAGTTGTCGAAGAACCATATATCAAATCAATTGTGATGTTATCAAAACCAAAATCCTGAACAAGTTTTATCGATCGTTCTGCCTCTTGTGCATTGTGTGCACGGTTCATTAATTGTAGATCTTCTTCAAAAAACGATTGTACACCAATCGAAAAACGATTGATAGGAGTTGATTTTAAGAATTTAAGTTTTTCTTGGTTCAAATCATCTGGATTTGCTTCGAGTGTAACTTCTTTTAAATTTTGGGTTGAATAATTTTTAAAAATCGTTTCGAAAATGCTTTCTAATTCTATTTCAGAAAGGATAGAAGGAGTTCCTCCACCAAAATAAATAGTTTCAAGTGGTTGTGATATTTCATTTTTTCTAAGTAAAAGCTCTTTGTTAATCGCTTTTACCAGATTAGATTTGTTGTGAAGATTTGTAGAAAAATGAAAGTCACAATAACTACATTTCTGTTTACAAAAGGGGATATGAATATAGATTCCTGCCAAAATAATTAAATATTAGGCAAAATTAGGTTGAATTGGTAGTCTAAAAAAATGGAACTAAAAAAAACTAAAAAAAAATGAATATAGTATTGGTTTTGAAAATAATTCTTATATCTTTATCGGCGTAAATAAAATACTATGAATAAAGGAACTGTAAAATTCTTTAATGAAGAAAAAGGATACGGATTTATTAAAGATGACGAATCAGGAAAAGAGTACTTCGTACACGTTTCTGGTTTGGCAGACAAAGTAGCTCAAAATGATAAAGTATCATTTGACTTAGAACAAGGAAAAAAAGGTATCAACGCCGTTAATGTGAAAGTAATCTAATTAATATATTATCTCAACATATTTCTTGTAAAGCGACCGGATTGGTCGCTTTTTTTATTTTATATTTTCATTGTTTTCATAAAATTCTGCATCATTTAATAACGTATTTACAAAATGATACAATCTTCCTAATTGAAATTTAGCCAATTGATGTCCATATAAACTTGCTAAATAAGTTCCTAAAGCCAATATAACAGAAAACGGAACAGACCAAATCCATATACTTTCACCTTTTACTATGTATTCTGAAATTGCATACGAGCCTAATGTTATAAAAACAGCACCACTTAATCCATAAAGGAAAGCAAAAAATGTCCAAATGCTGGGTTTAGGACCAATAATTCCTCTTACAACCAAATAATTTGGATGATCATCATCTTCTTCAATTCGAATTTGTAATTGGGGATGCCAATATTTATCTTTATCTTTTCTAACACGAACCATTGTTACTTCCTCATTCGCATAACCACCAAACTCTGAAGTGTTTTGTTGCAAATGTTTTTTAATTAATTCGATAAATTCTTGTTTTGATAAATGGGTATACACCTTAAAACGTGGACGGCTTAAAAGAGATTTAATTGGAACTTTTTGGCTCATATTCTATTAGTTTATCTAAATTTACAATAAATGTTTAGATTGTGACAAAAATTATTTCTGATACTTATGAGAAAATTTACCAAATCGTTTGCCAAATCCCAGAAGGACGAGTTTCTACTTATGGATTGATAGCGAAAAGTATAGGTGAAAAATTTTCAGCACGTGTTGTTGGTTATGCAATGAATCATTCACACCATCGAGATGATGTTCCAGCTCATCGAGTGGTTAATAGAAATGGTCAATTAACAGGAAAGCATCATTTTAATCCTTCGAGTTTAATGCAACAATTGTTGGAAAATGAAGGTATAGAGATAGTAAATGATAAAGTGGTCAATTTTAAAGAAATTGTATGGGATCCGAACGAATCTCATTAAAATCTGTAACGAAATCTACTTTCTTCTTACTAATTTTACAAATCAAATGATATAGATAATGGATTTTTTATTGCAAGCCGAAGGCTTAACAAGAAAATATAAAGATAAAGTTGCACTTAACAATTTTAGTATCAATATTCCACAAGGTTCTATTTATGGACTATTGGGACCAAATGGTGCTGGAAAAACAACTTTCATTCGAATAGTTAACCAAATTACAGCTCCTGATAGCGGAACAATTTTACTAAACGGAGAGCCTTTGACAAAAAAATCAATTGGTCAAGTTGGTTATATGCCAGAGGAACGTGGGTTATACAAGAATATGAAAGTAGGAGAACAAGCCCTTTATTTTGCGAAATTAAAAGGTCTTTCTTCTGCTGAAGCAAGAAAACGTACCGAATATTGGTTCGAAAAACTTGATATGATGTCTTGGTGGAATAAAAAATTGAGTGAACTTTCGAAAGGAATGGGACAAAAAGTTCAGTTTGTTATTACGGTTATTCATAATCCTTCGTTGTTAATTTTTGATGAACCTTTTAGTGGTTTTGATCCTGTAAATGCGCAAATCATTGCAAATGAAATTTTGGAATTAAGAGATAAAGGGACGACAATTATTTTTTCGACCCATAGAATGGAATCTGTTGAAGAAATGTGTGATCATGTTGCATTAATCAATCAATCTAATAAAGTGTTAGACGGAACAATAGAAGAAGTGAGAAATCAATTCAAAACTGGTAAATTTTCTATTCAATTGGATGAAGTAGCATCGGATGCTCTACAAAATTTAGCAAATGAATTTGAAATTTCTGACATGAGAAATTTTAATCAACGAACAGAGTTTAATCTTTTATACAATAAAGAAACACCAACAAACGAAATTTTACAAAAGTTAATGCAAATTGGTCAAGTTCATCAATTCAAAGAAATTATTCCTTCGATGAATGACGTATTTTTAGAAGCTGTTAAACAAAGTTCTATTTCTAATCTTTAAGCTTAATTATAAATGAAAAATATATTTTTGGTTGCGCAACGCGAATTTTTTTCACAGGTAAAAAATAAAGCGTTTGTTATTATGACTTTTCTTTCTCCTTTATTAATTGTTGGAGCAGGAGCGGTAATTTTCTTTTTAAGTTCTGCCAATAATTCAGAAGTCAAAAATATCGCAATTGTGGATGAAAGTTCTGAGTTTATTACATCGTTTAAATCTTCTAAACAAATGATGTTTAGTATTTATACGCCTCAAGAATTGAAATCAATAAAAGATACACTGAAAGGAAGTGAATATTTGAATGCCATTCTTCACATTCCAAAAAATACAGATGGTAACTATGAGAATATTGAAAAAAATACCGAGTTAATTACCAATGGTAATTTGGGAATCACAGATCGTGAAAAAATATCACGCACAATTAGTGATAAAATCGAGAAAGAGAAACAAACAAAGTCTGGTATCAACGAAACTGCATTAGAAGCTTCTAAAGCTCGGGTTAACTTGAATGTTTTCAATGTTTCGGATGGAAAAGAAGACAAAGGAATGGAGTTGAAAATTGCTTTAGCCATGTTTTTAACGTACATCATTTTTATGTTTGTGATGATATATGGTGTAAAAGTAATGCGCTCTGTTGTGGAAGAAAAAAATAACCGTGTGGTTGAAATCATTATATCTTCTGTCAAACCTTTCGAATTGATGATGGGTAAAATTGTGGGAACAACCATGGTTGCCGTTACTCAATTTGCGATTTGGATTGGAATGACTATGGCTTTGTTGATGATTTTTCCAGCCATCGCAGCGTCTAAAATGGATATGTCGCAACAAATGATGAACCAAGCTCAATTAGCAGAGTCGAACCCAGATATGATGCAGAAAATAACAGAGATTAGCGAAGTTTTATTGACATTTAATTATCCGTTAATTATTTTTGTATTTATTGCTTATTTTATTTTAGGTTATTTGTTTTACAGTTCAGTTTTTGCAGCAATTGGCTCGGCTGTAGATAATGATACAGATACACAACAATTTACATATTTTCCTTTAGTGCCAATGATGATTGGACTTTATGGAAGCATGACGACTTTCGAAAATCCAGATGGTCCTGTCGCTTTTTGGTTATCGATGATTCCGCTAACTTCTCCAATTTCTATGATTACTCGAATTCCATTCGATGTTCCGATTTGGCAACTAGCGTTATCCTTATTTTTATTGTTAATCAGCACTATTTTTATGGTTTATATGGCTGGAAAAATTTACAGAATTGGAATTTTAATTTATGGTAAAAAACCAACCGTAAAAGAAATGATTAAATGGATCTCGTATAAAAATTAAAACGATATAAAAACCGAAGTAAAAATGCTTCGGTTTTTTGTTTTTAGAATTAACTTTGATAAAAATTAGATTTTATGATACATCCAAATTATCGATTGCTTGTGATTAGCACAAGTACAATTTATGGTAGTGGATATTTAGAATATATTCGAGAAGAGATTTTAGATTTTTTACAAACAGATGAATTACTTTTTGTTCCATTTGCGCGACCTTCTGGCATTTCGTACGATGAATACACGAACAATGTGGTTACTGCTTTGCAACCTTTTGATATAAAAGTGACAGGTTTACATAGTTATGAAAATCCGAAAGAAGCCATTTGTAATGCAAAAGCTATTTTTGTTGGAGGAGGAAATACGTTTTTATTACTTAAAACTTTGTACGAATTAGGTTTAATTGAAGCTATACGAAATACAATTTCTGAAGGTGTTCCATATATGGGTAGTAGCGCAGGAAGTAATTTGACAGGTTTAACAATTGGAACGACAAATGATATGCCTATTGTGTATCCACCAAGTTTTGATGCCTTGCAGTTTTTACCATTTAATATTAATCCTCATTATTTGGATCCAGATCTAAACTCTACGCATAAAGGTGAAACGAGAGAAACGCGAATCAACGAATTTCATAAATTTAATAGACAAACTGTAATCGGATTAAGAGAAGGAAGTTGGTTGAGAGTAGAAAACGGAACAATCGAATTGAAAGGAGATTTAACAGCTCGAATTTTTAAACCCAATCAATCGGCTATTGAAGTAAAATCGGGTATATTAGAAGAATCTATTTATTTGTAATTTTATTTATCCAATAATTTATTTCGAATGAATACAAAGGTTTTTAAAATGTCTTTTGCGAGTGTATATCCGCATTATATCAAAAAAATAGAATCCAAAGGAAGAACAATTCAAGAATTAGAAGAAGTTATTTTTTGGTTAACAGGTTACACTAAAAATGATTTGGATCGAATAATAGAATCAAAAATAGATTTTGAAACTTTTTTTGCTGAAGCTAAATTAAATCCAAATGTAGATAAAATTAAGGGTGTAATTTGTGGATACAGAGTAGAAGAAATTGAAGATCCGCTATATCAAAAAATTAGATATTTGGATAAAGTGATTGATGAATTAGCAAAGGGAAA